>CBHWDR010000578.1:0-2665 GCA_966112575.1 uncultured Chitinophagales bacterium | reverse complement strand
GGTTAACGATGAGCAAAAAACAACTGTACACCCTTGAGTTTCCGGTCCGGTGCTCTCCCACAATACTTTATGATTTCCTCTCCAACCCTTCCGGCCTCCAGGAATGGTTTGCGGATAAAGTAGATGAACGGGACGGTGTGTACAGCTTCTCCTGGGACGGCGGTACTTCTGAAGACACAGCCGAACTGGTTGATTCCGAAGAGGAAAAGTTCATCCGCTTTCATTGGTCCCACGCTCCGAAGGACGAATACTTCGAGTTCAGCATCGCAAGACACCAACCAGACCATCCTGGTTATCAACGACTTCGCCGAAAAAAAAGATATCAAGGACCAGAGCGCGCTCTGGGGCCACCAGGTGAAGGACCTGTTTCACCGCCTGGGCAACTGATCGCTGATCATCAGCCAGAACTTCCAGTTCTCCATCCAGAATGCATCCGCCTCCTGCCAGCTCCTTACGGGCCACTGCCGTGCGAGCTTGATCGTCTCCCGCCCTTCCAGGTAACGAGCAAAACTTTCTTCATTCCATTCCCTTGCCGGCCGGTAGGCCCCGGGCCCGAGATCGTGCACCCAGGCATTTTCGCCCACGCCTACCAGCACCTCGTCCATTTCGGGCCAGGCAGCCGAGAGGGCAGGAGCACAAAGGGCTGCATACCTTCCGGAGAGATGAAGGGTGGAGGAAAAGAAGCGCCCCCACCAGAAAAAGGAGCGGACGAAGAAGATGCCATCGGGGCCCGATACGCGCGGGAAGTCGAGCACCAGCCAGGGAAGACCGAGGTAATTCTCGCCCCTCGATACCTTGGGCGGCACACCGAAGATCGGATTCCCGCTCCCGGCTTTCCGCACCAGGGCCTGCTGCGCTTCGCCCAGGCCTTCCATGGCTCCCTTCACCCCCTGCAGCACCCTATTCTTCGTTAAAATGATTTCGGCATCCTGCATCAGTTCCGACGCTGCTGGCGAAAGCCGTATTTTTGAGCCCTTCATCGATTAAAATTAGCGCCGCTTCCCTTGCTGAAGAAATTAGACATACTGATCATCAAAGCATTTGTTGGTCCCTTCATTGCCACGTTTTTCATCACCCTCATGGTGCTCATCATGCAGTTCTTCTGGCTCTGGGTGGATGATTTCGTGGGTAAGGGGATCAGCGTCGGCATCCTGCTCCAGTTCATCTGGTACCAGAGCGCCATGCTCGTGCCCCTGGCCCTGCCCCTGGCGGTGCTCCTTTCTTCGATCATGACCTTCGGCAACCTGGGCGAGAGCTACGAACTGGTGGCGATCAAGTCGGCCGGCATCTCCCTCCTCCGCTTCATGCGGCCGCTGATGGTGCTCACCGTATTCATCTGCAGCGTGGCGTTTCTTTTTTCCAACAACATCATTCCCGTGGCCTTCCTCAAGTCGAGGACCCTGCTCCAGGATATCGTGGGCGCCAAGCCTTCCTTCGACCTGAAAGAAGGCGTGTTCTACGACAAGATCTCGGGCTTCTCCATCAAGATCGGCAAGAAGGTGAACGACTCGGTGATCCAGGACGTGATCATCTACGAGAACAACAACAATTTCCAGGATAATTTCATCGTGGCTTCCGACGGCGTGATGCGCTCGGCGGCCAACAAGCGCTTCCTCGAGTTCAACCTGCGCAACGGTACACGCTACGAAGAGCGCGGCTCTTCCAACGGCGTGGGCACAGACTTCATCCGCATGGGCTTCAAGGAATACAAGCGGCAGTTCGACATCTCCGGCTTCGGACTGCAGAAAGTGAACGACTCGTCCAACATCGTCAATGCGCGCATGTACACCATGCAGCAGCTCAACCAGGTGATCGACTCGCTGGAAGTGATCAACCGGAACGGGCCGCAGCGGGTACACCAGAACGTTTTCGCCGGTGTGGCATTCGCGAAATACCTCGACAGCAACTGGAAGCCGGCTCCCGATCTGGCGAAGCTCAGTTCCTTCACGCAGGCCATTCCCGACACCCTCCGCTCGGTGGTGAACCAGCGGGTGATCAACCGGCTGGCGGGCATGCGCGTGTCGGCGGATATTGCGCAAACCGACAAGTCCTACCAGGCCAAAACCCTCCGGCAGCACGAGATCGAATGGCACCGGAAGATCTCTTATTCCGCCGCCTGCCTGGTGCTTTTCCTGATCGGTGCGCCCCTGGGTTCGATCATCCGCAAGGGCGGACTCGGATCACCGCTGGTATTCGCGATCATCTTCTTCATGGTCTTCTATTTCACCAATTCCACGGGTGAGAAGATGGCCAAGGAAGGCTCGATCGATGTGATCAATGGCATGTGGCTGTCTACTTACGTCCTGCTCCCGATCGGTTTCTTCCTCACCTACAAAGCCATGCGCGACTCGCAGGTCTTCAACAAGGATTTCTACAAGAAGCTCTTACGGAGGAGGAGGTGAGGGTCCGCCTTCGGCGGACGGGTAAGTTTTGAAGAGAAGAAGCTGTTTTTTTTGCCACTGAGTCACTAAGACACAAAGGCACGGAGGACATGAATTGCTTCAGGTGCAATAGTCTATACAAAAAACGAACACGCTGTGATCACTCCGTGACTTCCTGTCTCCATGCTCCGCACGCCGAAGTCCCGACCATCCGGGACGCAGGCATAGTTAAACTTCATGATTTATGTGCAATGTGAAGATGCATCATCTCCCCTCTCCTTGCA
>CBHWDR010000577.1:0-2673 GCA_966112575.1 uncultured Chitinophagales bacterium | reverse complement strand
TGCGATCCCCGAGCCTTCGCGCTTCGATGTCTTCCGCATGAAGAACAACATCCGCGGCGCCGGCACACCGGGTACCAACCCGATGCAGGCTGCCCAGCAGAAGAAAGGCTTCTAATTAATCGATCAACGCATAAAAAAGCCTCCGTCAGCTGACGGAGGCTTTTTTATTCAGGATTGCTTTAAGATCACCTGCATCCGGCTCGCCACCTTGATCATCGAAGCCACGTTCTTCGCCTCGAACTTGGTCAGGAGGTTCTTGCGATGCGTATCCACGGTAGACACGGAGATGAAGAGCTTGGCAGCGATCTCGTTATTGGTCATTCCCTCGGCGATCAGCTCGAGCACTTCTTTCTCGCGACGGGTAAGTACCGGCACCTCGCCCTTGTCTTTGCGGATGAGGGAAAGGGCTGCTTCGTGACTGAGGAAGGTATGGCCCCTGGAAACGGTTTCGATAGCGGTCAGGAGCTCTTCCCTGGTCGCATTTTTGAGTACATAGCCCGAGGCGCCATTGTCCATCATCTTTTGAATGAAGCTCTGCTGGTTGAAGGTGCTGAGTCCGATGATGAAGATCGAAGGCCATTCCTCGCGTACCCGGCGGCAAAGGTCGATGCCGCTGATATCGGGAAGGCTGATGTCCATGAAGATCACATCGGGCTGGCGGTTCTTGAGGAAAGCGAGGCAGCTTTCCGCATTCATGGCATGACCCAGCCACTCGATCTGTTTTTCACTCTGCAGGAGGGAGTGAATACCTTCCACTTCCATGTAGTGATCGTCGACGATGAAGACGTTAATGGACATCATGATTCGATTTAGCTATGAATGGATCTCGATATGAACGGAGGTTCCCTTTCCCGGGGCGGAATCCACGTCCCAGCTCCCCTTGAGGAAATCGATCCGGCTCTGGATATTGGACCAGCCGATCCCTTCCACCCGACGGAGCAAACCGGTGTCGAAGCCTTTCCCGTCGTCTTCCACGGTTACCGAGATCTGGCCGTTGTTCTTCGTCACCTGCACGATCGCGTGGCGGGCCGCAGCGTGTTTCATCACATTGTTCAACAGCTCCTGCACGATCCGGTAGATCGTGATCGCCGCCGTTTGCCCGATCGACGCCTCCTCCAGCCCGATCGACTGGTATTGCACGTCCAGCGCACCCGACTGATCCACATCATTGCAGAAATCGCGGAGGGCGGTGTCGAGTCCAAACTTCACCAGGGCTTCGGGCATCATGTTATGTGCGACACGGCGCATCTCCTTGATGCTGCTGTCGAGCATGTCGATACTTCTTTCGAACGCCTGTGCGTTCTCCGGGGTCATCACCAGGTTTCCTTTCATGGTATTCAGGGAGTATTTGATGCCCGACAACATGCCCCCCAGTCCATCGTGGAGGTCCTTTGCCAGGCGGGTTCTTTCCTGCTCCTCGCCTTTCAATACGGCTTCGGTGGCGGCCAGCTTCTTTTCCGTTTCGAGCTCGTTGATCCTTTGCTGCTGCAACCGCTGTCGGTGACGGTAGTTGCGGTAGAGCAAGATCAGGATGACCAGCAGGGCCAGCGCCGATGCGAGCGAAAGGTAAATAAGCGTATTACGCCTGCTCAGCTCCGCATCCTGCAACCGGATCTGCGCATCCTTCTTTTCCGTTTCATAACGCACACGGATGCCGGCTTCCCGCTGCTTCACCGATTCGTTGAACACATTGCTTTCCACCTTCGTCTTCTCGCCTTCGAACTGAAGGCCACGCGCCACATCGCCATTGGAAAAAGCTACTGCGGAAAAGATCTTCAGGGCCATGATCCGTCCATCATCCAGACTCTGTTCCTCGGCGATCCGCTGCACTTCGCGCCCATAGGTTTCCGCCTGGCCGAATTCATTACGGTAAATATGGTAATAAGCAAGCAAAGCTTTCGCATTCATCACCGAAGTTTCATCGCCCAGGGCCTGACCGATGGCCAGCGACTGGCGAGCCTGTTCGCCTGCCGCCTCATAGCTTCCCTGACGGAACAGGATATCCGACAGGTTGTTGAGCAGGATCGGTTCGAGCAAACGAATCCCCTTCCGGCGTGCGATCAGCAGGCCTTCGTTGTAAACGCGCTTCGCATCTTCGATACGCTCCAGGTCCACATAGATCAGTCCCAGGTTATTCAGGGAGCTGGGCAGTTCGGAACTATCCGCGATCTTTCTTGCGATGGCCACGGCCTTCTCCCCATAAGCCGCTGCCTTATCGGGTTGATAAAGGGTCATGTACAGCGAGCCGAGTCCGTCGTACACCGATATCTCGATCTTGTCATGTCCCTTGCCGCTGAGGATCCGGGCGCCTTCGAGCGTAAACTGAAGCGCACTGTCGAGCTCATAGAGGTAGCGGAAGGTGCTGCCCATATTGAAATAGGATACGCCGATATTGAACGAATCCCTGTTTTTCCGGGCCAGCTCCAGGGACTTCCGTTCGTAAATGATGGCGGAATCGAATTTCGCCCGGAAGGAAAAATTGTAGACCCGGTTGCGATAGGTCTTCAACAGGCTGGTATATTGATTCAACTGCAAGGCGAGGACTTCGGCTTCGTTGATATAGGCGAGCGAACGCTCCGGTGCCGCATTCTCGTATTCATCGGCAAGGGCGAGCAGGAGCAAGACCTTGTTGGTGTCGGGCCGGGCCGACCCCAGCGCGCGCGACGTCGACGA
>CBHWDR010000576.1:0-2682 GCA_966112575.1 uncultured Chitinophagales bacterium | reverse complement strand
GAGTGCAGCTTGCGTTGCTGCAAGAAGGTCAGCGCGCTGAATGAAATGGCGATCGAGGTACTGTTATACCGCAGCAAGGCCCGTTTCGCATGCTGGATCGAATCGAGCGAAAGCGTTTGTCCGGCGAGGCGAAAGCCGGTGATAAAGGGTTTCGGAGGAAGGGAGCTGCCCACGATCCGCCGCGGATCGAAAACCAGGAAGTTGTGCATGGTGTAGAACATCATCCGCCCGTCGGAGAGCTGTTCTACGCCGGTGGAGCTGAATTTGTCATACACGATCCCGTCCCGCCGGTCGAAATAGCTCAGGATATTCTTTTGCAGGTTGATGCGGACAATGCCATCGGTCATGCCCGTCCACACGATCCCGTCGCGGTCGCGCTGCACCGACACGGCCGTGTTGGAGGGCAGGCCGTCATCGCTGGTGAGATACCGCACGCGGTTGGATCTCGTATTAAGCACGTGCACGGCGCCGGCCGCCAGTACGAGGGTGGAATCATTGTAATAGGTCATGTCATCCACCGTGTTCTGGAACAGGCGCTCGCCTTCAGGACCTTCGGAGGTGAAGCTCTTCACGATCTGGTTGGTCTTTACATCCAGCTTCAGCAGGCCGCTGCCCAGCGTTCCCAGCCAGATGTATCCCTGGTAATCGAAATGCACTTTGAGGATGCGGTTGGTTTGCAGCACAACCTCGTAGCCCTTTGTGGGATCGCCTCCCGACTTGCGGTAATCCCATTTGATCAGTCGGCCGCCCTGGGTGCCGAACCAGAGGTTGCCGGCCGTATCCTCATCAACCTGCCGGATCGTCGACTTGTTGAAGATCTCCGGGAACATCGAGAGGACCTGGTTCTTTTCAATATCGAAGATGTTCAGCCTTCCTCCCTGTTCACAGATCCACATCTTGCCGGTGCGGCTGTGGATGGCCATGTCCCAGATCGACATGCCCGGTATTTTTCGAAACACTTCCGGAAGGGGCAGGGGATTGAGGTTGCGATCGAAGAGGAAAAGGCCGCGGCCCCAGGTACCTACGTAGAGTCGCCCGTCTTTCAATTCAGCGGTGGCCTGTACCGGCGGCTCCTGCACTTCTTCGCCTGGGCGAATCAGCGAATAGGTGTTGAAGATCTGCTGGTCGGGGTTGAACAGGAAAACCCCGTTATCGGTGGCCAGCCAGAGATTGCCTTCGCGGTCTTCCATCATGTTTTCGGCGTGGTCGAACTTCAGGCTGTGCTCATGCTTGTAGGCATTTACCTGCGACTCGAATACGGTGCCGTTGGGCAGCCACTCGGCGAGAAAAGGCAGGCCATAGGCCCATACGCGTCCATTTCGCTGGACGAGGAAATCGGCGATCTCATGATACCCCACTTTCAGCTGATCCCAGAGTAGGGTCTTCTCCAGCAACTGCTTCTTGCGGTTGTAGCGCGCCAGGGTGGGTTGAAACTGGTCGGAGGGCCAGTAAACGAATAGTACGTTGCCCTCGAGATCCAGCGCCGGAAGAATGGGAAACATGACGAAGGAGGCCGAAGCGATCACCGAATCGCCGTCGATATTATGCCCCCGGTAATTGGTATGCCGCGTCAGCGGATCGTATTGCACGAGGCCCGAATCGCAGGTGATCCAGTAGCGACGGATGCGGGCATCCCAAAGAATATCATTCGGCTTCCAGGTCGGGGGATAACCAACGATCTGGTCAGCCTTCACCAGCTCGCCTTTCTGCTCATCGTAGCGCAGCACGTCGATGCCCCCTCGAAAAAGCACGAGCTCACCATTCGCCAGCTCGCGCATGTGCATCGCTACCCAGTTCTTCGTTTCGCAGGGAGCCGTGCGCACTTTCTTATACGAGAAGGTGCGGGTGTCGAAAATGCCGGCTTCTTCCGTGGCGAACATGAGCCAGAGGTTCTTCTTGCGGTCGATGAACATTTCACCGACGCTGTTGCCCGGCATATTGTTGGGCAGGCCGGCGCCCGAACGAAAGGTGAGGAAGGAGCTACCGTCGTAGCGCTGCAGCCCGTTGGCCGTTGCGAACCAGATGAAGCCGTCCTTGTCCTGATCCACATCATGCACGGTATTGGAGGCAAGGCCATTCAGCACCGAGTAATGCTTAAACGAGTACTGCCTCGCCCGCTGCCCGGTGGCGGCAAGGGAGATCAGTAGGAAGAGAAGAAGGATGGTCCGGTTCACTGCAGTCGGCATTTTGGATAGACAAATGTAATTGCCGGCAGGCGCAATTCATTCCCGTTCATGCAGCCTTTCGCACAGTTCATTCAGCCCCCGGGTATTTCCATCCCGCGTTGGGGCGAATTGGCTCCCCGAAAGTCCCTTCAAGTTCATGCCGCGGTTCGTTCATTTCATGCATCAACGCCTTTACCTGCGGGCGTTGCGCCTGCAATTTTGCGTCATCAACAAACCGTTATCAAACCTTAACCAACAAAACTTCATCATGAAAAAGATCTTCCTGCTGTTCGCCGCTGCCACAGCACTCTTCACGTCCTGTACGAAAGACAAAGACAAGTCCGGCACGTTCAAAGGCCCGGATGTACAGGTGCATGCCGGAAAAGCCTGGAGCCAGGTAACGCTCAACAAAGACGACGCCCCGACCAAGCTTGCGCTGGTGATCAACGATGCCGCCCTGAATAGCGTACCCCTGCCCGACCAGCCAGGCCATGACCACGAGAATATGTGGAACGTT
>CBHWDR010000575.1:0-2690 GCA_966112575.1 uncultured Chitinophagales bacterium | reverse complement strand
CTGATGATGCAAATTGCAGTTTGCATCAATCGGAACGTCGTCTTCTATCAGTCGTATATGCTTAATCTCTGAAGCCACTGAGAAACACGATGTAAGCCAATTTGCACAACATTACCTATAACCCGGCCCCGAAATGTCGAGAGGGTGACGAATAGGTAGGTCTGGCCCGAATAGACGGCTGCATGCAATGTAGATGATCTAATTTTTGATTTCCGCACGCTGTAGGCGTGCCATCCAGGTAGCCCCGGGTGAAGCCCGGGGTACCAAGGCATTTCATGATTCCGCGCACCCGGTACGGGTGTCATATCGAAAAAAACGCCCAAGGCTAATCATGCGCAATTATAAAAGCTAAGCCTAAAACGCTAGGTCTTCTCAACTCCGGATCCGAATACATTTCGGGAGCAAAAGACGAAAACCACCGGTATTTCTCCGACTTTTCTTTGACCAGCTGGCGTAATTTAATATGGCACCCTTCCGACTCTTCGGAACCGGGTGCAATGATCCTCCCATTAACTCCTTCCCCGGGCCTCCCTTCGGTCGACCCGGGGCTACCTGGATGGCACCGGTACCCGGTGCTTCCAGTCTTAGAAATCCTCCCCGATTTACACGTTGGCCTATCTTGGGAAACGCCGTACCGGAATTTTTGAAACCCGTTTAAATGACTTCAATCCAACCCCGGGTACTCGAAAAAACCTCCGTGTCCCCGCCCGCCGAAGCCTTGGCATAGGTGGGCTTTGTGCCTTTGTGTCTCCGTGCTGCGTCCGCCGAAGCTTCAGCGCAGGCGGGTTTCAAAATGCGGTAAGAACAATGCTTAATGGAGCCCCATTCTCGAATTCCCTCATTTCCGAATTCTCGAATTCCTTTAGCCCAAACGGCGCCTACGGAAATCCCCGAAACCCAATCCCAAAAACACCAACGCATAAACGAAGGAGATGAGCGCCGTTGTTTCCAGCTTGGGCTGCAGCAGCGGGAAATGGGGATAGAGGTGAAACGCATAAGGGAAGTAATCGGCGGCAGCCGACTTGATCTCCGCGGCCAGGAGGGTGCCGGCGAGCCAGAGGACCAGTCCGAGGGCTACGGGCACGATGAAATTGCGGAAGCGGAGGCCAAGCCAGAACTGCGCCGCGCAGAGGCCGAGAACCATGAGGTAGCTGTTGACGGCATGACGCAGGACCGCGTACCCGTCGAGGGAGGCGGAGAAGAAGCCAATCTCAGGCCGGATGAAATGACCGAGGATGACCGTGATCCAGAGGAAGAGGTGGTTGGCCACGAAGTAGAAGAGGATCAGACCCTGGATGCTGAGGAACTTGGCGAAGAAGACCTGGGCCTTCGACTGGGGCGAGGTGAGCACCTGCTTCCAGGTCGCGTTGCGGTACTCGATCTGGGGCAGCAGGGTGCAGGCGAGGATCACGAACCAGGGAAAGATCACCTGGCCGTTGAGCTGGGCATTGAGCGTGAAGATGCCGTTGAGCGGGTTCTTCCGGGTGGCGTCCATGAGGTCATCGTCGAAGAGGACGTTGAGCAGGAAGATAAAAGGCACCACCGCGGCGCCGACAAGGGTGAAATAAAACGTGGCCGTGCGGCGGGTCTTGAGCAGTTCGGAGCGAAGCGAGAGGGCGAGGTTCATGCGGTAGCAGTTGTGAGGTCCATGAAGAGTTGTTCGAGGTCGGATTGGCGGGGATGCAGGAGGTAGAGGTCCAGGCCCGCGGCGGTGAGCGTGCGGTTGATGTGGGCCACTTCGGCAAGCTCAGTAGGACAACTCACTTCAATCATCGCATCCCTGTGCCTGACGGATCCGAGGTCCGGGAAGTGTTCGTGCAAAAGGCGCCCGGCGGCTTCGTTGTCGGAGGTCTGCAGCTGCAGGCGCGCGCTTTTCTGCTGCATGCGGTGGAGATCGGCCAGCGGGCCCTGGAAGCGCATCCGGCCCTGGTAGATGATGCCCACGTGGGTGACCATCTTCTCCACTTCGGCGAGGAGGTGGGAGGAGATGAGGATGGTCATCCCCTGTTCGCGGTTGAGCTTTTTGATCAGCTCCCGAAGTTCGATGATGCCCGCGGGGTCGAGGCCGTTGGTGGGCTCGTCGAGCACCAGCAGCTCGGGCCGGGGCAAGAGGGCCAGGGCAATCGAGAGGCGCTGCTTCATGCCGAGGGAAAATTTCTTCACCGGCTTCTTGCCCGTATAGTTGAGCCCCACAATGTCCAGCACCTCCCCGATCCGCTCCTTCGCCACGCCATACACGGGCCGGTAGACCTCGCGGTTCTCCCGGGCATTGAGGTGGCCATAGAGCGAGGGCGTTTCAATGAGCGACCCGATTTTTTTGAGGATGGCCGTGCGGTGCTCCCGAAGGTGCTGGCCGAAGATCTCGATCTCCCCTTTCTGGTTATTGAGCAGGCCCAGGAGGAGGCTGAGCGTCGTGGTCTTCCCCGAGCCGTTGGGACCGAGGAAGCCGTAGATGGCGCCTTTCTCCACCTGGAGGTTGAGGTCAAAGAGGGTTTGGGCGTCCTTGCCGTAGTGGTAGGAAAGACTGGAGGTTTTGAGGAGGTGTGTGTTCGTTGTCATGGAGTTAAGTAGTTGCAATTCCTCGAGCAAACGAAAGTACTTTGCATAACATAGAACCATGCCGAATTAAAGACAACTTGAGGAAAGGGCAGTTTGGACGGATAGATTCGAGTATTGAACGGAAAGAGCTA
>CBHWDR010000574.1:0-2692 GCA_966112575.1 uncultured Chitinophagales bacterium | reverse complement strand
GCGCACGGATTCATCCAGGTCGCTGTAAGGCATGATCGTACTCACCGGTCCGAAGCATTAGATATAGTGTACATCCTCACTGTCGAGGGGGCGTTCGTTCATCAGCAGCAGGGGCGACAGGAACGCGCCCTTTCGTGCATCGGCATCCAGTACGTCCACCGATTCCAGCGAACCATACACGATCTGCGAGGTAGCGAGCAGCTTCTGTACGTTGGTGCGCACTTCCTCGCGCTGGCCGGTGGAAGCCAGAGATCCCATGCGTACCTTATCGTTCAGCGGGTTGCCAATGGTGGTTTGTCCCAGCGCCTTGCCAATGGCGATATAAGCATCTTCAAGCAGGTCTTCGGGAACAAAGATGCGGCGGATGGCCGTGCATTTCTGGCCGGCCTTCACGGTGATCTCCTTGCGCACCTCTTTCACGAAGAGGTCCCATTCGGGCATATCGGGTCGCACGTCTTTTCCGAGGACGATGCAGTTCAGCGAATCGGCCTCCATGTTGAACGGTACGCTCTGTTCGAGTATGGTCTTGTGCGACTTCAGCATCAGTCCGGTCGACTTGGAGCCGGTGAAGGTGACGACGTCCTGCGCGGTCATGTGGTCGAGCAGGTCGCCGGCCGAGCCGCAGATGAGCTGCAGCGCGCCTTCTGGCAGAATGCCGGAAGCGATGATTTCCCGCACCACGGCTTCGGTGAGGTAGGAGGTGATCGATGCGGGCTTTACGATGGCGGGCATACCGGCCAGCCAGTTGACGGCGCATTTTTCGAGCATGCCCCAGACCGGGAAGTTGTAGGCATTGATGTGCACGGCCACGCCTTCCTTCGGCACCATCAGGTGATGACCCATGAAGGAGCCGCCCTTGCTCAACCCGATCGGGTCGCCGTCGGTGCAGTAAGGCAGGTCGGGAAACTTGCGGCGCAGCGAAGCGTTGGCGAAGAGGTTGCCGATGCCGCCCTCGATGTCGATCCAGGAGTCGGCACGCGTGGCGCCGGAGTGATACGAGATCTGGTAGAACTTCTCTTTCTGCGCCATGAGGTGCATGGCCAGGGCCTTGAGCATCCGGCCGCGCTCGTGGAAGGTGAGCTTGCGGAGGGCAGGGTTGCCCACCTCGCGTCCATAACGCACCATGCCGGCGAAGTCCAGTCCCTTGGAGGTAGCGGCGGCCACCGCGTCGCCGGTCACGGCATCATAAAGCAATTGTCCGTCGCCGTCGCCGGTGATCCAGCTGCCGGTTACATAATTCTGAAGTTTATTCATAAAGCAAGAAGGGTGATGAATGAGCTAATGAGCTAATGTGCTAATGAGCTAATGATTTGTCGGCACATTGACGTTCTCCTGCAAATGTAGGGGGAGGTTGGCCGTAAACCGTTAACCGCTGACAGTTGACCGTTAACGGTTCACCGTCAACCGTTTCCGCCAACTCGCCACTATGCCCTATATTTGGGCCAAAGGTTAGCAAGCAAATATGTTCAATTTGATCCTCTTTGGCCCTCCCGGGAGTGGAAAGGGTACGCAATCGGATAAGATCGTAGCGCGTTTTGGACTCATCCATCTTTCCACCGGGAACCTGCTCCGCCAGGAGATTGCCGACAAGACCCCGCTGGGGATGGAAGCCAAGAACTTTATGGACAAGGGACAACTCGTTCCCGATGAAGTGGTGATCGGAATGATCGATTCCTGCCTGGAGAAACATGCCGACGCACAGGGTTTCCTGTTCGACGGGTTCCCGCGTACCGTGGCCCAGGCCGAAGCGCTGGACAAGCTGCTGGCCCTGAAGAAGACGAGCATCTGCAAGGTCCTTGCCCTCGGCGTGGATGAAGAAGAGCTGGTGAAACGCCTGCTGAAACGCGGCGAGACCTCCGGCCGTTCCGACGACACGAACGAGAGCATCATCCGCAACCGCCTCGACGTGTACCGCCGCGACACCGAGCCGGTAGCCGAATACTACAAAAGCCAGGATAAATTCGAGACCGTGAAAGGCGTGGGCTCCGTGGAAGACATCTTCCAGGCACTGAGCACCTGCATCGAAACGGAAATGAAGCAGCAGGACGAAGACCGCGCCTGATCCCGGTACAAACCCCAGCCATGACGCCTGAAAAACAGGAATTCCTTCGTAACCGTTTCGTGGTGCTGTTGCGCCTCATCCCTTCCGATACCCAGCCGCGCTGGGGCAAGATGACGCTGCAGCAGATGATCGAGCATTTCGCCGATGCGGTACGGATCGCCTCGGGAAAGACCGTCCATGTCAACATCCTCACACCGGCCGAGCAGTTGCAGCGCATGCGCGACTTTGTCATGAGCGACAAACCCTTCCGCGAGAACACGCCCAACCCGCTGATGTCGGAGGTGCCTGCCCCGGTGCGCCAGCCCTCTATCGAGGAAGCGCTGAAGGAGCTCCGCTCGGAGATCGACTATTTCTTCCGCTTTTTCGGCTCCAATCCCCTCGCCGTAACCCGCAACCCTTTCTTCGGCGACCTCAACTTCGACCAGAATGTGCAGCTGCTCCACAAGCATGCCCTTCATCACCTGAAGCAATTCGGTATGGAAGAGCAGGAAGGCCAGTGGGCAGTGCGTTGATGGTTGACGGCTTACCGCTCACAGTCGACACGTATATTTAGCGGACTCTTTTCCTGGCTAATGTATAAATGCTTTAGGCTTTGTTTTTTGAACGCAAAGAGTTTGGTTTGGTCGCTTC
>CBHWDR010000573.1:0-2693 GCA_966112575.1 uncultured Chitinophagales bacterium | reverse complement strand
TGCCTCAGTCACCAGCCCAAATAGTCCATGCTGGACCGTTGGATTGAAGATGGCCTGCTGGATGTATTGAAAGAGGAAGGCGTGGGCTGCATTACCTTTTCTTCGCTGGCGCAGGGCCTGCTTACCAACAAATACCTCAACGGCATTCCGGAGAATTCCCGCGCCGCAAGCAACCGGGGCAACGGGGCGGTCGAGCGCAGTGCAGTCACCGAGGCGCTGCAATACCGCCTCCGGCAGCTGAACGACCTGGCCGGTCAGCGAGGACAAAGCCTAGCGCAGATGTCGCTGAGCTGGGTGCTGAAAGATCCGCGGGTGACCTCGGTGATCATCGGCGCCAGCCGGAGCGAACAGATCATCGACTCGCTCAATTGCCTGAACAGCCGTCCATTTACCACCGAAGAACTGCAGTTCATCGACCGGATCCTGCAGGGAACATAAATCCTTCTTGCCATTCGCCCGGCTACAGGCAATTTTGCACCACCATGAAAAATACTGCTTACCTCGGATTTCTCCTACTGTTTATCACAACCGGCCTCTTTGGACAGGAGCCTCAACGGACGGAACCTACTCGTTTTGTGACCAAGGGCGGACTCATCGGCTATGGCAATACCATTAGCAACAATACCGATTACGAGACCTGGTTCCTGATGGCCGATTACTCGCGTTCCTTCCGGAAACCCCGGAAAAACGTATTCGTGGCCTGGTACGCCCAACCCCAGTTCAACCTGGTCAAAGCCACCAATACGGAGGCTGGGAATGTGGATGTGGAGTTCGGGCTGAATCTTGGGATCCGCAATTATATCCGCTTCAGCGACGGGTTTTATTTCTACCAGCAGCTCGGCTCCGGCCCGCACTACATCTCGGCCCGGCTCGACCGGCAGGCACGGGGATTCATCTTCTCTGATAACCTGCAGCTGGGTTTCCTGTTAAAGGCCGGACCCGGGTTCATCAACATCCAGGGCGGACCGCGGCACATCTCCAATGCCAACCTCGACCTTCCCAACCGGGGCGTGAACTCGATCATCGGGCTGATCGGTTATTCGCAAGGCGGGTTCTTCAACAAGCGGCGGCCGTAATAATTTGGCCCCCGTTTTGCCGAAATGCTGTAGATTTAAACATTAACTCAACAAAACCCTTATCATATGGCAGATGTAACTCCGCTGACGGCGTACAATGTAAAAACCAAGGAAAAGAACGTCCCGATCCAGGACGCAGTCATTACAAAAACCGCCAAAGGCGCCTACATGGTGCAAGGGCACGATGGTAAGGGCAATAAGCTCACCACCCTCTGTAACGAGCAGAAAGCCCTCGCAGCGATCCAGGCCGGCATGGCCAAGCAGGGATGGTAGAGAGCAGCGCACAATCTGATCTACAATACGAAAAAGACCCCTTCCGGGGTCTTTTTATTTGTCTTTGGATTCAGGAACTATTGTTTGTACAATTTGAAGGATT
The DNA here is from genome assembly GCA_966112575.1 of uncultured Chitinophagales bacterium. Lineage (GTDB taxonomy): Bacteria > Bacteroidota > Bacteroidia > Chitinophagales > Chitinophagaceae > Flavisolibacter. Next base: position 1,241 of record CBHWDR010000573.1, on the reverse strand, counting down.
GTCCTCCCCCGGGCCATTTAAGCTCGAGGAGATAGACACCGCTTGCCCCGGTAGTGAGGTCGATACCAAGCTTCTGCGCGCCGCCATTGCCGGTGCGGCGGTATTCGCGAACCAGCGCGCCTTTGGCGTCCAGCACCCGTGCGTAAAGCGCTTCATTGGCATCCAGCTGGTAAACAAGGCTGAACAGGCCCGTTGACGGGTTGGGGTAAACCTGCCAGAGCACGGGATCGGAGAACAGGACCACGCGGATGGGTGAATAGACGAAGGAGCCGTCCGCATGGATCACTTTCAGGCGATAGTAACGGGAGCCGAACTTGTCCGGTTCCTGGTCCGTGTACTGGTAGTTGCGCATGCCCGGCGTATTGCCGGCGCTGGCCACTTCACCCAGCTTCGACCAGGCGCCTGCCTGGAGTTCGGCCTGCCCACGGGCGACCTCGATCTCGTAGCGCACCACGTTGGACTCGGAGGCCACCTTCCAGCGCAACAGCACATCCGTTCCGCTTTTCTGCGCGGTCAGTTCCATCAGCTTCACCGGCAGCGGCCACGCGCGATCGAAGCCGCCATTGTTGAGCCAGAACTCCGAGAAATCCTGCACCTTGAACTCGGCATAATAACCGCGATCGTACGGCACGATACGCACCTGGTTATTCGTGATATAGTTCCAGAGCCCCTGTTGGTTATCGAGCACGGTGCCGTTCTCGAAGGTTTTATCGGGATCGGTGTATTTGGAAATGCCGAATTCGTAGGCGGAACCCACACGTGCGCAGGAAGCACAATTCTTTGCCAGCACCACCGAATCCGCTTCGGCGTCGAGGAAGAAGAAACGCACACTCACCGAGTCGCCCGTGTAGGTAGTCGCCGGCTTGATGGTCAGGTTCCGCGCCGCATAGAACTGGGAGCCGGTGTTGCGTACCGAGTCGGTAAACAGGTAGGCCTGAACTGCGGCCTGGCCAAGGGGCTGTCCGTTGGCGCGTATCGAGGCCACGATACCGCCACCCTGCACATAATCGGTCCAGCTGTTGCCCACCGGCGTTTGCGTGATGGCCGGGGTGGTGGGGCCGCTGTAGATGGGGTAAGCACGATCGAAGACGTGGATATCGTCGATGGCGATGCCTTCGCGGTTGGCCGCAGGGTCGGTCTTCAGCACGAAACGCAGGCGCAGGCGGCTAAGGTTCACCGGCAGCGGGATCGAAGCCACATGCCAGCGCGTGTAGTTCTGGATGCTCCAGAGCGAGTCGCCG
>CBHWDR010000572.1:0-2695 GCA_966112575.1 uncultured Chitinophagales bacterium | reverse complement strand
TGTGTCTGCCGCAGTGGCTTGGGCTAAAGCGTTGGTGCTCAGTGCTGTTAAAATCAAGGCAAAGAGGAGGAAATGGGACTGCTTTATCATAATCTGGCTGCTTTCTTGCACCCTAATGTAAAACAACCCAACATGAAACGATTCAATTTGTTACCAGTGGCACTCGTGCTGGTTTTATTGGTGGGCGTAACGAGTTGTACCACGATCGGCGGAGCGCAGGACGAATATTATGAGCCTGCTTCGGCCAGTGGTAACCGGATCTATGTCGATGATCCCTACCGGGGTACGGTAGTGCTGCAGAAAGACCTGCGCACGGGCCGCTACTACGAAATAGGCACCCTGGGTAGCAGCTATAGCGGCTACTACGGAAGCGGCGCCATCGATCCTTATTACGGCTACGGCTATCGCGACCGTTATTACGGCGGACGCAGTCCGTATTCCCGGAACAACGGCGGCTACTACCGCAACGGACAGGCGCCTGCCCGTCCTGCGCCCCAGCAGCCTTCAGCCGAAGACCGGCATCGGAATGAGCAGAATAAAGGCGAAGCCCGGAAAAAGGTCCTGGGCAACTAATTGCCGGACCGCCCAAAAAATAAAAAACCCCGCTTTTGCGGGGTTTTTCTTTAGCGGATATAACCGAGTATTTTGAGCATGCTCTGTGCCGACTGCTCCTTGGCATAGACCCAGTCGACCAGTTTGCCGTTCTTGTCCTGTTCGATGATCACGTGCTTGGGTGAAGGGATGAGGCAGTGCTTGATGCCGCCATAGCCCGAGATCTGGTCCTGGTAGGCGCCGGTATGAAAGAAGCCTACATAGAGCGGCTGTTCCCCATCGACCTTGGGCAGGAAGACCTCGTTGATATGCTCTTCCGAGTCGTAGTAGTCGTGGCTGTCGCAAGTGATCCCTCCCAGCACCACGCGTTGGTATTCATTCTCCCATTTATTGATCGGCAGCATGAGGAACTTCTCACCGATGCCCCAGGTATCGGGCAGGGTGGTGATGAAGGAGGAGTCGATCATGTACCAGGTCTCGCGGTCGTTCTGCGACTTGGTGCCGATCACGCTGTAGATATGGGCCATGCTCTCTCCTACCGTATAGCTTCCGAACTCGGTGAAGATGTTGGGCATCGGCACCTTGTTGCGCTTGCAGGCAGCCTTGATATTGCTCACGATCTCGTTGATCATGAACTGGTAGTCGTATTCAAAACCGAGTGAGTGCTTGATGGGGAAGCCACCGCCGATGTTGATCGAGTCCAGCTCCGGGCAGATCTTCTTCAGCTGGCAGTAGAGGTTGATGATTTTGTTGAGTTCCGACCAGTAGTAGATATCGTCCTTGATGCCCTTGTTCAGGAAGATGTGGAGCATCTTCAGCTGGAACTTGTCCTCGTACCCCTCGATGTTGTCGACATAAAATTCGAGGATGTCCTTGGCGCGAATGCCCAGGCGGGAGGTATAGAAGGGAAACGTGGGCTCTTCTTCCGCGGCAACGCGGATCCCCAGCTTGAAGGGGCTTTTCACCGAACGCTTGTAGGCATTGAGCTCGTCCTTGTTATCGAGGATGGGGATGACATTCTTGAACCCGCTGTTGATCAGCTGGGCGATGCGGCGGGTGTAGCCTTTTTGCTTGAAGCCGTTGCAGATGATATGAATGTCCTTGTTGATCCGCTTGCGCTCGTAAAGCTTTTTGATGATCTCGATATCGTAGGCATACGAGGTTTCGAGGTGGATATCATGCTGGAGCGCTTCCTGCACCACGAAGGAGAAGTGGGAGCTTTTGGTGCAGTAGCAGTAATAATATTTGCCCTCGTACTTATGCCGCTTGAAGGCCTTCTCGAACATGTCCTTCGCCTTGTTGATCTGCATCCCGATCTTGGGGAGGTAGGTCAGTTTGAGGGGCGTACCATGTTTTTCGATGATGGCTTTCAGGTCCAATCCGTTGAAGCGGAGATAACCTTCCTTTACTTCGAGGCCTTCCTGTGGGAAATTGAACGTCTGCTGCACGAGATCCATGTAGCTGTTGTTCATTGAATTGAGGGTATTATTCACCAGCGGGTATATGTTTTTACAAAAATAGCCGTTTATCAAAAAAGAATCCCCCGGGTTTTTCAACCGCGGGGGATTAATCTTATGGAGCCGGTATGGCTTACTTCACCTGAGCAACCAGGGCTTTGAACGACTCGGCGTTGTTCATGGCCAGGTCTGCCAGGACCTTACGGTCGAGGGTGATGCCTTTCTGGTTGAGGAGGTTGATGAATTGCGAGTAGGTCAGGCCCTCTTCACGCACGGCGGCGTTGATACGGGCGATCCACAGGCGGCGGTATTCACGCTTCTTGAGCTTGCGGCCTACATAGGCGTAGGTCATACCTTTCTCTACAACGTTTTTGGCAACGGTATAGACATTCTTGCGCTTGCCATAGAAACCTTTGGCTTGCTTGAGGATCTTTTTACGGCGTGCTTTGGAGGCAACGGCATTTACGGAACGAGGCATATACTAAAGAGTTTGAAGTTTGAGTAATGGGATATCCCGATTATTTGAGGCGGAGGAGGCGCATAACAAAGTCCATGTTGGCTTTGTGAACGACACCATCTACCCGCATGCCGCGCTTGCGCTTTGTGGATTTCTTGGTGAGGATGTGACGCTTGAACGATTTCTGGTGTGTGATCTTCCCGGTGCCGGTCACTTTGAAGCGCTTCTT
>CBHWDR010000571.1:0-2701 GCA_966112575.1 uncultured Chitinophagales bacterium | reverse complement strand
GCCCCGTGCTGGTACCGGTAGAAGAAGGCGCGAGCCTGAAGGTGGGCGACAAGCTGGTGATGCGCATCGAACTCAGGACCGACCGCGCCATGGAATACGTACACCTGAAGGATACACGCGCCTCGGGCCTGGAGCCGGTGAATGTGCTCTCCGGCTATCGCTGGCAGGGCGGCCTGGGCTACTACGAATCCACCCGCGATGCATCGACGAATTTCTTCATCGATTACCTGCCAAAAGGCAGCTTCGTATTCGAGTATCCCCTATTCGTCACCCACACCGGCACCTTCACCAACGGAATCGCCTCCATCCAGTGCATGTACGCGCCCGAATTCAGCGCCCACAGCGAAGGCGGGAAGATCACGGTGGAGTGAGTGGCAGAAGTTTGCGAGTTCGCTGAGTTCGCTGAGTTCGCGAGTTCGCTTGGTTTAAAAGTTCAAGAGTTCAAAGGTTCAAGAGTTGATCTTCTATAATAAGCCATTGTCAGTTTTTACCATACTGCTCCTGCTCATAGGATGCCGGCGACCGCTTGCATTGAAGCCGGGTGAATGTGTTGAAATGAGTCTGGTTGAGCAGGATAAAATGGAAAGCGAGCAAGGGTATGAAGCCATTGCCACAAGGACGGCAGTACATGACACTACGGCGCCTGATCTTCGAATAGCCTTTGTGGACCAGGACGCTGGGCCGGTAAGAGGTGCGACCATTCAGATCAATCAACAAGTAGCAAAAACGGACAGCTCAGGCCGCGCTTATGTTTACGCCTTCGCTCCGAATGAAGGCATTTTTGATATTCAGGTTACTGCGCTAAACAAGCCCTGTATTTACCTCCGCTCTGTCCACTTCGGCTCCGGCGATATCGTCTCTATCCATCTCAAATCACCTTGACATCAACTGGCGAAGACCTTACCCCCGCCCCTCTCCGAGATGGCAGAAATAAGCCCTTGCCCAACTTTTGAACTCTTGAACTTTTGAACCCTTGAACTCCGCGAACTCCGCGAACTACGCGAACTCCTGAACGGCTCCTCTTCCACACCTTATCCCCACCCTGCAAACGAGAAAAACGGAACTTCCCTAACTTTGCACATGGCATCAAACATTTCCCGCACCTTAATCGAAGGCCTCACCTTCGACGATGTACTCCTGGTACCTGCTTACTCCGAGATCCTTCCCCGCGACGTGGATATCCGTTCGAAGCTCACCAATCAGATCACATTGAACGTGCCCATGCTTTCTGCAGCCATGGACACGGTAACGGAAGCCTCGCTGGCCATTGCCCTGGCACGCGAAGGCGGGATCGGCATCCTGCACAAGAACATGACCGTTGAAAAGCAGGCCGACCAGGTGCGCCGGGTCAAGCGCTCCGAGAGCGGCATGATCATCGACCCGATCACGCTGGCGGTTGATGCCACCATTGGCGATGCCAAGCGCCTCATGCGCGAAAACCGGATCGGCGGCATTCCCATCGTGGATGGCGGCGGCAGGCTGGCCGGCATCCTCACCAACCGCGACCTCCGCTTCGAAGAAGACAATACCCGCAAAGTGAGTGAAGTGATGACCAGGGAGAACCTGGTGATCGCCCCGGAAGGTACGGACCTCAAGGGTGCGGAGCACATCCTCCGGTCGACCAAGGTGGAGAAGCTGCCCGTGGTGGACAAGAGCGGGAAGCTCATTGGCCTCATCACCTACCGCGATATCCTCCAGGTGACCTCCTACCCCAATGCCAATAAGGATCCCTTCGGCCGCCTGCTCGTAGGCGCCGCGATCGGCGTCACCCGCGACGTGCTCGACCGCGTGGCCGCCCTGCAGCAGGTAGGTGTGGACGTGCTGGTGCTCGACTCGGCCCACGGTCATTCGAAAGGCATTATCGATACCCTCAAACTCGTTAAAGCCAATTTCAAACAGATCCAGGTCGTGGCCGGCAACATCGCCACCACCGAAGGCGCCCGCGCCCTCGCCGAGGCAGGAGCCGACGCCGTAAAGGTGGGCATCGGGCCCGGATCGATCTGCACGACCCGCATCGTTGCGGGTGCCGGCGTTCCGCAACTGACGGCGGTAATGCAGGCCCGGGCCGGCGTTGCCGATGCCGGCATCCCGATCATTGCCGACGGCGGCATCCGCTACACCGGTGATATGGTAAAAGCCCTCGCTGCCGGCGCCGACTGCGTGATGATGGGTTCCATCTTCGCCGGCACGGAAGAAAGCCCCGGCGACACCATCATCTACGAAGGCCGCAAGTTCAAGGAATACCGGGGCATGGGCTCGCTGGGCGCCATGTCGGTAGGCTCCTCCGACCGCTACTTCCAGGATCCCGAAGCAGACGTGAAAAAATATGTTCCGGAAGGCATTGAAGGCCGTGTGGCCTACAAGGGCATGCTCAAGGAGATCGTGTACCAGTACATCGGCGGACTCCGCGCCGGCATGGGCTACTGCGGCGCGCGCAACATCACCGAGCTGCAAAGCGCCACCTTCGTGAAGATCACCAACGCCGGCATGCGCGAAAGCCATGCCCACGATGTGGAGATCACCCGCGAAGCACCCAACTACTCCCGTAAATAAGTCGTTACTCTCTGGTTATAGGGCCCTGCGAAAGCGGGGCTTCTTTTTTTGAGTTAGAGGAACTTTTCGTGGTTCGCGGGGTTTTCGAGTTAGCGGAGTTCAATAGTTAAAAAGTTAAAAAGTTTAAGAGTTTCCCCGTTATCCCCAT
>CBHWDR010000570.1:0-2701 GCA_966112575.1 uncultured Chitinophagales bacterium | reverse complement strand
ACGCTAAGGCCGCGAAGGTGGGCGCTGGCGCCCACGGAATACAAGTACCTCCAGGTTAGAAGCACACTTCTCCTTGGTTAAGCAGGATGCACTACTTCCCGCCCAGGCGGGAACCCCTTTGCGTCCCTCCGCGCTTAGGGTGATAAACAGAAAGTATGGTCAACCTCCCCGAAAGCCTCTACTTCTTTAGGCGACCCATACAAAAGCCTTTGCGGTTCCTTCGACAAGCTCAGGGTGTCGCTCGCCAGGAAAGAGATTTTCATTCGACAAGCTTTGGGTTTTACAGGAATTACCAGGAAAAACTGATTCGCGTTAATCTGTTCAATCCGTTATATCCGTGTTCTTTCGCTCACTTCCATCGCTCGGAAACTGCTTTTTCGAGCGCCTCACGGTGATCGGGGTGCGCGATGCTGATGAGGGCCTTGGCGCGCTGCTTAAGGTTCTTGCCGAAGAGATCCACCAGTCCCCACTCGGTGACCACCCAGTGGATGTGTCCGCGGGTGGTGACCACGCCGGCGCCGGGTTTGAGGAAGGGTACAATGCGCGATTGTCCTTTCGAGGTTACGGAAGGCAGGGCGATGATGGGCTTCCCGCCTTCGGAAAGGGAGGCGCCGCGGATGAAGTCCATCTGTCCGCCGATGCCCGAGTATTGATAGGTGCCGATGGAGTCGGCGCAGACCTGGCCGGTGAGGTCGATCTCGAGGGCGCTGTTGATGGCCGTCACCCTGGGGTTCTGCCGGATGATGCTGGTATCGTTCACGTAGGAGATGTCCATCACCCGGATCGAAGGATTGTCGTGCACGAAATCATAAAGGGTGCGGGTACCAACAATGAAACCTGTTACCGTTTTGCCGCGGTTCAGCTTCTTCTGGCTGTTGTCGATCACGCCCGATTCCAGGAGGGCGATAATGCCGTCCGACATCATCTCGGTATGGATGCCCAGGTGGCGGTGCCCCGTGAGGTTCTTCAGCACCTGGTCGGGGATGGTGCCGATGCCCATCTGCAGCGTGGCGCCATCTTCTACCAACGAGGCTACATGCTTTCCGATGCGGCTCACGGCATCGGTGACGCCATGGGTGTAGTCTACTTCAGGCAGGTCTTCCTCCTGCCATACGAGCGCATTGATCTTGCTGATGTGCAGGAAACCATCGCCCAGGGTGCGCGGCATCTTCGGGTTGACCTGGGCCACGATATGCTTGGCCGTTTCAACCGCGGCACGGGCAATGTCCACCGAGGTGCCGAGGGAGCAATAGCCATGCGCGTCGGGGGGCGACACATGCACGATGGCCACATCGATGGGGAGGATATGCTGGCGGAAGAGCTGCGGGATCTGGCTCAGGAAGATGGGCACATAGTCGCCCTGCTCACTGTTGACCACCGAGCGGGTATTGGCCGATACGAAGAGCGAGTTCATAAAGAAGCTGCCCTTGTATTCCGGGCGGGCGAAATCGATGGGGCCGAGGTTGGTGATGCTCACCAGTTCCACGTCGCGCAGGTCGTGATGCCGGGCGAGGAGCTGGTTGATCAGGTAGGTGGGGGTAGCAGCGCTGCCGTGGAGAAAAACGCGGTTGCCGGACTGCACGATCTGCAAGGCTTCGGCGGCGGAGATGTAGGCTGGATTCATATTCTTTGATTCACAAATGGAATGCCCGGTGCTGCCGGGCGAGCCGCAAAGAACCGAAAACGTCAATGGACATCCGCTGCCGGTGGTTATGCATGAAACTGATTTCCATCAGGCATAAAAAAGCCTTCCGCGTGAACGGAAGGCTTGTGCCCTCGACCGGACTTGAACCAGCACGGGACTTACGTCCCAAGAGATTTTAAGTCTCTCGTGTCTACCATTTCACCACGAGGGCTTATTACGAAGGTAAAGTTCCAAACCTTCACCAATAAAAAATCCTCCACGAGGGAGGATCTTTCTGGAGCGGAAGACCGGGCTCGAACCGGCCACCCCGACCTTGGCAAGGTCGTGCTCTACCAAATGAGCTACTTCCGCATTTGTGGTTGATGATCAACCGTTTAAAGAACTTCGGGTTGCAAAAATAAGGGGCTCCGATGATTGCAACAAAACTTTTTTCGAAAATTATTTTGCTGCGCCGCCAGTCGTGTACTTCGGCGTGTACAGCGTGCTCTCGGGAACTTTTACTTCGTTCACGCGGCTGTTCTCGTAACGGCGATCATAGAGCTTCGAGCAGGCGCCGAAGAAGAAAGCCACCAGGCAAAATACTGAGAGATAAAAAAGAAACGCGGAAGAAGAAACCCAGCTGTGCGTGAAATCACGGTCCTGCACTTTCTGCAATTCTTCCTGATATTCCTGTTGACGAATGTCCATGTTCCGATTTTGTGGTGCAAAAATAAGGGGAGATGCGAATTGTCAAAAATTTAGTTAACGCTTCCGCTAAAAAATTATGGACCAACGAGTTCCTTCGCCTGTGCGATATCGGGTGTGGAATCGTCGCTGAGCTGCACCCGGCCGCGGTTCTTGCGCACGAGCCGCGAGTACAGGGAGATCTCCCGGTCGAACAAAAAGCGGAAAAATAATTTCGTCCAGGAAGTGTGGTAAATCAGCGTATCATAATGCTCCGGCGCCTGCCTGCGGATCTCCGGCAGCTTGTTCCAGGGCACCGAAGGAAAGTCGTGGTGCTCATTGTGGTAACCCACATTGAAGGCCACCTTGTTCAGCGGCCCGTAATACGAATAG
>CBHWDR010000569.1:0-2702 GCA_966112575.1 uncultured Chitinophagales bacterium | reverse complement strand
CTGCGGTCGCTGTCGCGAGTGCTACGGTCATCTCGGCAGTCTGGCTGATGCTGGCCGACAACTCGCGGCAGACGGCGAATGATCGACTTGCGGCCGACCTGCGCGTCGCTGCGGCGATCCTCGCTGTTGCTGCTCTGGTAGCCGCACTTCTGGGCGATGCTGAGCACGGCCGGCGTGAGGGCGATGGCTGTGGCGATGAGCTGAGCGCGCGTGCGCGAGAAGTCCTGGTCGGGGAGCGACAGGTATTTCGCCAGGGCCAGGCAGACGCAGACCTTACAGAACTCTGCCGGCTGGAACTGGAAGGAGCTGCCGAACCGGATGATCGACTCGGTACCCTTTACATTGGAGTGAAAAGGGAAAACGAGCAGCATGAGGAAGATGCCGAGGGCATACCAGAGATTGGCCGTGGCGGTGAAGAACTTCGAGTCGGTGAGCAGGATAAAGATCCCGAGCACGCCGGCGATGAAGAAAAAGAAAAGCTGCTTGCTGTAATCGGTGCGGAAGGAAAAAAAGCTCTGAACGATCGGGTCGCCGTCGCGGTAGGTGGCGGCGAAGATGGCCGTGATGCCGATCGCGACCAGCAGGAGGTAAAGCCAGATGAGGCTGAAGTCCACTCCCTTGGAGATTGTTGGCTGGTTGCGGTTCATCAGGCGAGGGTGTTGAAATGTTTCTTAAGGGTAAAAGGGCGGGGCGGTTCCACCATGTCTTCGGGCCGAAGCCAGACATTGCGCTGCTGTGGCAGCCGGGCAGGCAGCGAGTCCTTCCGGGGTGCGGGCGCTGCGGCTGCGCGCTTGCCCAGAAACTTCCGGATATAGTTGCTGTCACCCGTGAGCTTGAAATAGAACTGGGCGCGGATCGAATCCTCCCGGAATTGTTCTTCGGGCAGCCAGGACGGGAGCAGGTTGGATTCGGAAATGCGCTTCACCTCTTCCTGGCGATCCGTGCGCAGGGAATCGTTGAGATACTTCTCGATCATGAGGTAGGCCATCGGTCCTGCCCAGGTGGCACCAAAGCCGCCATTCTCCACGATCACCGCCACGGCGATCTTCGGATCGTCTTTTGGCGCGAAGCAGGCGAAGAGGGAGTGGTCTTTCTGCGCGCGGCCACGATGGAAGTTCTCCGCCGTACCGGTTTTCGCGCAGATATCGACACCCGGGACCTTCGGGATCTCGGAAGCCGTTCCGATCGTGGTCACATCGTGCATGCCTTCGATCACCACATCATACACGTCGTTGGAAATATGCACCGGTATCCTATGCTGCGAACGGAACCTCGACAGCAGCGTGTCCTCCTGTGCATCCTCATTCTCGATCGACTTCACGAAATGCGGGGTATAGAAATAACCGCGGTTGGCGATGATGGCCATAGTATTGGCGATCTGCAGCGGCGTGGCCAGCATTTCCCCCTGGCCGATGCCCAGAGAAATATTGGTACAGGCATTCCAGGAATTGAAATACTTCTTGTTGTAATAAGCCGTGTCGGGAATATTGCCGCGGTCTTCGCTGGGTATGTCCACACCGAGGCGGTTGCCCAGGCCGAAGGCGTTGACGTACTCCTTCCACTTCACGTAGCCGCTTCCGCGCACGCCGCCGAGCTGGGGGTTGTTCACCGTGGCCTGGTAGGCGTAGGAGAAGAAGGAGTTGCAGGAATAGGCGATCGACTGTCGCAGGTTGCCGGAATGGCCTGACCATTTCTCCGTGCATTTTACCGGCCGTGCGCAGCCGTAATAAGCGCCGGAGCAGCCGATGCCGGTCTGCGGCGTGATCACGCCTTCTTCCAGGGCCACCAGGGCACCGATGGGCTTATAGGTGGAGCCGGCGGGGTACTGGCCCTTGATGGCGCGGTTGAGGAGCGGACGGGAAACGTCCAGCACATATTTGCTGTAGGTCTTCTTGAAATTATAACCGGTGAGGTCGTTGGGCGAGATCACGGGACCGGAGGACATGGCCAGGATGCCGCCGGTTTTCGGGTCGATCGCTACGATGGAGCCCAGCTTATTCTTCATCAGCTGCTCAGCGAGTTGCTGCAGCTCGCCATCCACATAGGTGTTGAGGCCCCGCCCGGCAATGGCTGCTTCGTCCTTGGCGCCGCTGGCATAGGAGCCCTGGATGCGGCCGCGGGTATCTTTCACCAGCCACTGCTCACCGCGCTGACCCATGAGCACTTTCTCATACATCGCTTCGAGGCCCGAACGGCCAACGAAGTCGCCCGGCTCGTAAAAGCCTTCCGAGCGCGCAATGATGGCCGAATCAGCCTCGCCGATATAGCCCATGAAGGGAGCGCCGGCATCGAAAGGATAGGTCCGCACGGGGCGGTCCTGGAGAAAGAAGCCATTATTGAACCGCCACATGTTCTCTTCGAGGCGGGCATATTTCTCGGGGGTAAGCAGGTCTTCAAAAGCAGAGGGGCGGGTAGGTCCGTTCTTGAGCCTTGCCGTCACCAGTCGCTTGCGGAATTCGGCGGTATCGATCTCCAGGAGGCGGCAGAGGTAATTGGTATCCACATTCCGCACTTCCGAGGGCGTCACCATCAGGTCGTGCATGATGATGTTCTTCACCAGGGGCCGGCCCTTGCGGTCGAAGATGATGCCGCGGGTAGGATAAACGGTTTTCCGGAGCAGGGCGTTGCGGTCGGCCGCGTCCTTGTAATCGCTCGACAGCAATTGCAGGTTGACCAGCTGAAACAGCATCACCAGGAAGGCA
>CBHWDR010000568.1:0-2704 GCA_966112575.1 uncultured Chitinophagales bacterium | reverse complement strand
TCGCTTTCGCTCACTGGTGTACCCGAGCTGATGCTCATCCGGAACCCGATGGCTTCGGCATCGGCGCGGGCCATATCGTTCTGGATCGCCAGGGCACAGGTGACGGCCGTCGTGGCGGAGGTGAAGGAAAGAATGAAGCCATGCCCGCTGTGTTCCACTTCGCGTCCACCGAATTGGGCCAGGTTGCGGCGCACGATCGCGTTGTGGGCCTGCAAAAGGCTGTCGGCCTCGGCACCCAGCTGATGCCGGAGGAGTACCGGATCGGTCGTCTGGGTCACCACGAGGATGCGGAAGGCCGAGTCGGTGATCAGGGGGAGGCCGGTTTCGGTTTTTGCCGCATCGGTTGGATCATAGATGCGCCCGAGGAAGGCCTCCACCAGCGACCCGTTCACCTCGATGATCTTGTGCGGGATGAGGCCATGGGCCTTGTTGTGCATTTCGCGCACGGCTTCCATATTCGGCCCTTCGATCAGGCAAAACACACTTTCCCGCAATTCATCGATCCAGTAGGTCATGCATTTGCAATTGTGCTCGTCCTGGATCGCCACGTCGAGGTTGTGGGCTTCGGCAACCGCTTTCGAGGTCACCCCGGGAACGATGTGCACATCCATGTAGATCGGCATAGCGGCTTCGTTTACTACAAATTAGCAAATTTATCAAGATGTAGCTCCGCACCGCAGTGACAATAAGCAGTGTCGCCAACATTTTACGGGGCAGTTTGTTGTACCCGCACCTCCACCCATCCCTCAAACAACCTATTGCGTGAACTACCTCATTCAGGAAGAAGAGCTGCCGATCCATTACCACCCCGGTAAAGGCGCCTGGACCTATCATTTGCAGATTCCCAATACCCGGCAGATCAAAGCCCGTTGGGGCCACCTCAAAGTATCGGGAACTATCGACGGGCACCCGGTGGAATGCCGCAACCTGGCGCCTGTGAAGAACTCCGATAAGCTGCTCTCCCTCAACAGCGCCCTGCGGAAAGCCATCGGTAAAGGCGGAGGGGACCTCGTGCGGGTCACGCTCTATGTATCGGGTACGGATGAGTCGATCACCCCGGAGGAGATCCTCGACTGTTTCCGGGACGCGGACCTCCTCGGAAAATTCAAAAGCCTGCCGGCCAGCCAACAACGCTTCATTCTGGATGAGATCCGCTCCGGTGCCGGTGCCGAAGAACAGGAAAAACGGATCCTCCAACACATCCGCTCGCTTGCGCGCGGGGTACATTCCTAACTAAAAATAACTCCCGAAAAATTTGCCGGGCTGCCGTCAAAGCACTTACTTTGTATTTCAAAGTGCTTTTTAAACTAGAAAATTCAACCCGTATGACCGCTTCCAATTCCCTTCTCCAGATCCTGTTTTCCCGGATGCTCCGGAAACGCGCCCTGCAAGGGGCCGGTATCGCATTTGTGCTGGTAGTGATCCTGCTGCTGACCGTGGGCGCTGCCGACCGCGGCACCTGGATGTTGCTGCCGATGGCCACTGTGCCGGTAGGTGGCGCGATGGGAGGGGCCTTCTTTCACCTGACGGGTTTCCTGCGGGAACGCGGCGGCTGGATCGCCGTATTCGGCTGGGTCCTCGCTATTCTGGTTTACTGCGCCGGGTTCTGGACGAGCCTCGTTGGCGCCCTGGCCGTTGTTGGTCTTTGGGACTAAATACCACCAGTATGCGAGCTGCCCCCTTCATTGCCTTGCTGATCCTTTTCTCCTGCCGGGAGAAAAAGGAAGAAGCACCCAAGCCTTTACCTTTTAATACGGCCCAATGGTCCGAAACAAAAGGAAGGGACCATCCCTGGCGCACAGCCATGTTGCCCGACCTGCTGGAGCATGTCAAGCTGCACGGCCTGCACCGCGATTCCGTGCTGAACTTACTCGGCCCGCCCGAACGCGAAGAGAACGGGCACCTTTTTTACCGCCTCTCGGAAAAACGCATGGGCGATGTCGTGCTCCATGCCCGTACCCTCGTGATCAAGTTCCGACCCGACAGCACGGTGGAATGGCGAAAGATTCATCAATAGGCAATATTTAGGCGCTGTTAGAACTTCTGCTGCAGAATACGTTTTCTTCAGATGCAGTCTGTTGGTACAATGGCGTAGAGAGAGAGGAACGCAAAGAATTTGGTTTGGTCGTTTCTGTGCCCGAGTCTTGCAGGTAAGGGGCAGTCTTTTCCTCTGCTCATCCCTCCGACGCTAAGGCCGCGAAGGTGGGCGCTGGCGCCCACGGAATACAAGTACCTCCAGGCTAAAAGCACACTTCTCCTTCGTTAAGCAGGGGATGCACTACTTCCCGCCCAGGCGGGAACCTCTTTGCGTCCCTCCGCGCTCAGAAAGGTGAGCAGAGGAAAAGGTCAACCTCCCTGAAGGCCACTACTTCTTTAGGCGACCGAAGCAAAAGTCTTTGCGGTTTGCTTTCGCTTCGCTCGCAAGAACACTCATGGAAGGAAGTAGAAGCCGCCAAAGGCCAGCATGACTCTTAGCACCCTCTTTGTCTCAGAGTGATCAACAGAAGAAATAACCGCCCCTCTTCCAATGAAACAAACCCAGAAACGACCGTAACCAAAACTCTTAGCCTTTGCTTCGCTGCGCCCACAATGATGGTCGAAAGGAGAACGACGCCCATTCACGCTACTGGAATAAATCCGGACAATTGCATTTAACCATCTTAACTCCCGTCTCCAATCTCTCATCTCCTGCCTCCCATCTCCC
>CBHWDR010000567.1:0-2712 GCA_966112575.1 uncultured Chitinophagales bacterium | reverse complement strand
GGCGACCTTGCCTTTCTTCTTGTATACTTTCAGCCCGCCGTTAAGGAGGGAGATGCCGGCGCTGTCGTAGCCGCGGTATTCCAGCCTTTTCAGGCCTTTAAGGATAATGGGGTAGGCTTCCCGAGGACCAATGTAAGCAACAATGCCACACATGATTTTACTGATTTTCTGATGGATAATGCCGGCAGGGAACCTTGTCCGCTCCCCGGTTGCCGCGAAAGTCTTTAAAAAAAACCGTAGATGCAAAAATCGACAAGCCTTTGGAAGCCAAACGTTAATTGGCTACGGAGTTTGCGTTTTTGAATTCTTTGGTTGCGTGAATTTGCGGTTTTCGGGTTAGAGCATGACGCCTTGCAGCAAGAGGAAGGCGACGGAGAAATAGATCACCAGTCCGGTCACATCTACCAGCGTGGCCACGAAGGGGGCGGAGCTTACCGCCGGGTCGGCGCCGCAGCGCTTGAGCACCATGGGCAGCATGGAACCGCAGAGCGTTCCCCAGAGGACGATGCCGAGGAGAGAGAAGCCGACGGTCAACCCGACCAGCTGCCAGTGCGGACCATAAAGGTCGGGATTCACAGAGGTCCAGGCCATGATGCGGAGGAAGCCGATCACGCCGAGGACGGTGCCGAGCAGCAGGCCGGAGAGGATCTCGCGGCGCATGACGCGCCACCAGTCGTTGAGCGAGATCTCGCCCACGGCCATGGCCTGGATGATCAGGGTAGAAGCCTGGGAGCCGCTGTTGCCGCCGCTGGAGATGATCAGGGGGATGAACTGCGCCAGCACAAGCGCCCTTGCCAGCTCGTCTTCGAAATAGGCCATGGCCGTAGCGGTCAGCAGTTCCCCTAAGAAGAGCACAACCAGCCAGGTGATTCGTTTTTTGAACAGGCGCAGGAGGGGCATCTCGAGGTAGGGCTGGTCGAGGGCTTCGGTACCACCGATCTTCTGCATGTCTTCGGAGAACTCCTCGCTGGCCACCCAGAGGATGTCATCAATGGTTACGATGCCCAGCAGTTTGTTGGAATTGCTCACTACCGGCAGCGCCACCCGGTTGTTCATCTTGAACACTTCGTTGGCCTCTTCCTGGTCCTGGTAGGCATTCAGGGCGATCACGCGGTTGTCCATGAGCTCGCGCACGCGGGTATGCGGGGCGGCCAGGATGAATTCGCGGATCCGGATATCATCGAGCAACTCGCCTTTTTCATTGATCACATAGATCACGTCGATGGTTTCCGAGTTCTTTCCTACCCGGCGGATCGTTTCCAGAACGTGCTGAACCGTATTGTTCTCGTAGACGTAAACATAATCGGGCGTCATCAGACGACCAACGGAGTTTTCCGGGTAACCGAGAAGGGAGAGGGTGATCTTGCGCTCTTCGATATCGAGGAGCTTGATGAGCTCGCGGACCACACCGGAAGGCAGCTCTTCGAGAAAATCGGTCCGGTCATCCGGCGCCAGTTCGTTGAGGAGGCCGGCCGTGTTTAACCGTGGGAGGGCCGGGGTGATCTTTTTCTGTTCCGCGAAGTCGAGGATCTTAAAGACGCCGACGGCCCGGTGCACCGACATGGCGGCTACGATCTCGCTGTCGTAGTCGGGGAGCTCGTAAACCAGGTCGGCCACATCGCTGATGTTCTGGCGGTCGAGGAAAGCATGAAGCTCCTCCGCATTTCCGGAGATGAGTATGGCTTCGAGTTCTTCTTTCAGGAGCTCCAACGACATGGTTTCAAAATTACACGCTCATCCTATGACTGTTTGCAAATAGCGCGGTTAATTTGCAAAAAGTTTTCGTGAAGCCATTGAGTTTTCTTTTACCCGGCGTAGAAGCGCGCCGCACACGCGACCGCGGGCGAGGTGTCTTTGCTACGCAGGCCATCGCTGCCGGCACCGTGATCGAGATCGCGCCGGTGGTGGTCATGAGCCCTGAAGACCGGGTGCACCTGGATCAGACCCTGCTTCACGATTATATATTCGAGTGGGGCGAAGATCATAAGCAGGTTTGCATGGCCCTGGGCCTGGTTCCGCTGTACAATCATTCCTACCGCTCCAACTGCGAATACGAAATGCATTTCAAAAAGCAAACCATCCACATCCGCACCGTTCGCGATATCCTTGCCGGCGAAGAGTTGTTCATCAATTACAACGGCGAGTGGAACGAGGACAAGCCGGTCTGGTTCGATGTGACCGGATAAATGAAAATCCCCCCGTCAACCGACGGGGGGATTTTCATTTATGCAGCTCGTTGATCTTACTGAGTTACGGGGAAGAGGATCTGTCCGCGGATCTCGCCTGCAGCCTGAACGGTCGCGTTCTGGTTGGTATGGATGTCCACGTAGTATCGTCCGCTAAGGAGGTCAGATTCCTTTACGGCAACGCCGTCCACGAAAAGCTGGCCGGAATAAGAACCCGTGCGGTTGTTGCTGGAGTTGATCGTAGCCGGAACTACCTGTACGATACCATTGGCCCAGGGACCGAGGGGCGAAGGCGGTGCGATGTAGCCGCGTTCCGCTGTACCGTGGATATGAATGCCATTGGCGATAATGGTGCCCAGGAGGTTGCTCCAACGTAGCGTATAGGTAAATACTTTGGTGCGACGGTCATAGGTCCCCTCGATCGAGCCGGTAGCCGATGAGGTGGAAGCGCCGGCAGGCACTACCTGGGAGCTGCCCATCAGGAAATCGGTCGTGGGTACGTAACGGGAGTAATCCTGGGGAAGAC
>CBHWDR010000566.1:0-2720 GCA_966112575.1 uncultured Chitinophagales bacterium | reverse complement strand
GCCGGTGCATACTTCCTTATAAGTTGGATTCTTTACCTGTCCGCCGGAATAGCCGGAGGTCACCTTCAGCAC
The DNA here is from genome assembly GCA_966112575.1 of uncultured Chitinophagales bacterium. Classification (GTDB taxonomy): domain Bacteria; phylum Bacteroidota; class Bacteroidia; order Chitinophagales; family Chitinophagaceae; genus Flavisolibacter. The sequence goes on along the minus strand of CBHWDR010000566.1, from coordinate 2,648 downwards.
GCCTTCCAGCTGCTCGAAGATCGCCTCGGTGCACCAGAAGCACCCGGTGCCGAACGTAGCCGTATCTGTTGTTTCTCCCATATCCGAATTGATCAGCGATGTGCTCATGGTCTTATAGTTTTTCTCCGAGTTGCATGCAAACAACGTACTCAGACTCACGGCGGCAATAACGAGTTTGAAGATCATAAGTTGAAGAGGAAGTCAAATTTCCGGCTGAAATTAGAAAAGGAAAAGCCAATGCCGAAGTTTTAACAGCTCTTTTCGGTCCCTTTCCACCGGTTTTAACGCCCAGTTGCTAAATATACGGGCTCCGGTGGAACCCGGATGCGGTAGGTCTGTTAAAGCGGTGGCCGCTGGCCTTCGGGAAGCCTTAGACGGCGAATAAATTCCAGATTTAGCTTTCCCACCACCCGCAGTTGCGGTAACTTTGCCAGCATTTTTAGCAACTGAATGAAGATATATCCGGAATCCGCATCCGTGCAGCTCGAGTTCGATAAGATCAAGGAGCTCCTCGTGGATAAATGCCGCACCGAATGGGCCAAGGAAAAGGCCCGGGAGCTGCGCATCCATACCCGAAAGGAGTTCATCGACCGGGAACTGCGCCAGTCCTTCGAATACAAGCAGCTGGTGCAGAACGGCATGTCCTTTCCCAATGATCCCGTGCTCAACCTCCAGCGCGAGCTTCGCCTGCTGGAGATCGAGAACGCCCTGCTCTCCGGCGAGCAGCTGGTGAGCATCCGCAAGCTGGCACAGCTGGTCGAGAGCATGTTCCGCTGGATGGACAACGAGCGCCGCGAAGCTTATCCCGGCCTGGCCGAAGTGATCGCGGACACGTACTATGAAAAAACCATCCTCCAGCTCATCAACGATGTGATCGATGACAGCGGACAGGTGAAGGACAATGCTTCCGAAGACCTGGCTTCCATCCGCATGAACCTCTACCGCCGGCGCAACGAACTGCGGAAGGTGTTCGAGCGGATCATCTCCAAACTCAATAAGCAGGGCTACCTCGCCGATATCGAGGAGAGCTTCCTTAACGGCCGCCGCGTGGTGGCGGTGTTTGCCGAACAGAAACGGACCGTGAAAGGTATCCTCCACGGCGAGAGCGAAAGCCGGCGCACCTCCTTCATCGAGCCTGAGGAAACCATTGAACTGAATAACTCGATCTACGAGCTCGAAAGCGCCGAACGCCAGGAGGTCTATCGCATCCTGAAAAAACTCACGAAGCAACTCTCCGTCTATGCTGCGCTTCTGCAGACTTATCACGCCATTGCCGGGGAGTATGATTTCATCCGGGGCAAGGCCCAGCTGGCCCTCGACATCCAGGGGGAATACCCGGTGGTGCACGACAAGGCGGGCGTCCACCTCGTGCGCGCCATGCACCCCCTGCTGCTGGTCTATAACAAACGCGCGGGCAAGCCCACCTACCCGGTGAGCGTGGAGCTGAACGACAAGCAGCGCGTGCTGGTGATCTCCGGTCCCAACGCCGGTGGTAAAACGGTGACGATGAAAACCGTGGGCCTGCTGCAGATGATGGTGCAGAGCGGCCTCCTCGTGCCCGTGCATCCTTCTTCCCAATTCGGCATCTTCCGGCAGCTGATGATCCATATCGGCGATACGCAGAGCATCGAGTTCGAGCTGAGTACCTATTCCTCGCACCTGCTCTCGATGAAGCATTTCATGGAGAACGCCAACGGGAAGACGCTGTTCTTTATCGACGAGCTGGGCTCGGGCTCAGATCCCAACCTGGGCGGCGCTTTTGCCGAAGTGATCCTGGAAGAACTCGCGCGCAAGCACGCCATCGGCATCGTGACCACCCACTACCTCAACCTGAAGGTAATGGCCAATAAAACGGCCGGGATCATGAACGGGGCCATGGCCTTCGATGAGAAGAATCTCCTGCCTTTGTACCAGCTCAACGTAGGCAAGCCTGGTTCTTCCTATACCTTCTCCATAGCCGAGCGCATCGGGTTGGACAAGCGCCTCATCCAGCGCGCCCGCGCCCTGGTGGATGAGGATCATTTCCGCCTCGACAAACTGCTCAACCGCACCGAGCAGGACCTGCAGAAAGTGCAGGAGAAGGAGCGCGACCTCCATCGCCTCGTGAAAGAAAATGAGCGCCTCAAGAAAGAGATGGAGCAGGTGATGGACCGCGAGCGCCACCGTCAGCAGGTGGAAGTGCTGAAGCAACAGAACAAGGTCACGGAAGACCGCATTGCCTACCTCAAGGACATGGAGCGAAAGCTCAAGGCCATTGTGATCGACTGGAAGAAAGCCGAAGACAAGAACAAGGTAGTTGGGCAGATAGCGGGTATGCTCTTCAAGAAGAACGAAGCCAAGGTCGTGAGCAAGAAGCAAAAGCAGCTCGACTCCAAATACCAGGAAGTGCAGGGCGAGATCAAGGTAGGCGATAAGGTGAAGATGAAGCGTAACCTTCAGGTAGGCGAGGTGCTCGAGCTCCGCGGCAAGAAAGCCGTGGTGAAGATCGGCCTGCTGCCCATGCAGATTGAGCTGACGGAACTTTCGCTGGTGAAGGAGAAGGAGGGAGAATAACGAATATCGAATATTGAATAAGGAATGTTGAGGGAGGGGAGGTAAGAGTAAAGAACAAGGAGCAAGGAGGGAGGTGAGATAGGAGATCGATGGGG
>CBHWDR010000565.1:0-2721 GCA_966112575.1 uncultured Chitinophagales bacterium | reverse complement strand
TTGCCCACGTCCTTGCCCTGCTGCAGGGTGCCGTTCACGACGTTCTTATAGATCATTGGCGTGGTGTCGGTATTCTTCAACAGCAGGAGGATGCGGTTCTTCTTTGACTTCAGGACTCCCAGCGCCGCTTCGTCGAAAGCAGGCGCGATCAGCACCTCGAAGAAGATCTCGTTGATGGCCTGGGCCGTGGCTGCATCGATCGGGGCATTGCATACCAGCACACCACCGAAGGCGCTTTCCGGATCTCCGGCAAGGGCTTTCTCCCAGGCATCGGCTACCGCTTCGCGCTGGGCGATACCGCAGACATTCGTATGCTTGATGATGGCAAAGGTGGTCTGGTTGAATTCTTTGATCAGCTCGATCGCCGCATCGATATCCACGAGGTTGTTGTACGATATCTCCTTGCCGTGCAGTTGCTCGAAGCACTGCGCGAGCTCGCCCGAGAACACAGCGGTCTGGTGCGGGTTCTCGCCGTAGCGAAGCACGGTCTGGCGGCCATGGCCCAGCACCTGGAGCGGGGCAGAAGCATTGAAGTAGTTGTTGATGGCGATATCATAGTCGGCAACGATGCGGAAAGCCTTTGCGGCAAAGTCGCGACGCTGGTCGAGCCGTACCTCGCCATTCTGTTTTTGCAGCAGGTCCACCAGGTGCGCATAATCGTCTTTGGAAGCCACGACCGTTACATAAGCATGGTTCTTCGCCGCGGCGCGGATCATCGAAGGGCCGCCGATATCGATCTTCTCGATGATCTGCTTCTCGGCTTCTTCGGGCGTTCCCCTGAAGTCGGATGCATGCACGGTGCGGAGCGTCTCCTCGAAAGGATAGAGGTCCACGATCACCAGGTCGATCACCGGGATCTGGAATTCGCGCATCTCCTCTACGTCGGAAGCGAGCTCCCGACGGCCAAGGATGCCTCCGAAAACCGAGGGATGCAGGGTCTTCACCCTTCCGCCGAGGATCGAAGGATAGGAGGTCAGGTCCTCAACCGGAACAACGCCGATGCCGAGGTTTTCGATGAAGTTCTGCGTGCCGCCGGTAGAGTAGATCGTGACGCCCTGGTTGTGGAGTTCGCGTACCAAGGGCTCGAGGCCATCCTTGTAAAAAACTGAGATCAGTGCCGAGGAGATCTTGTTGGACATAGAGAAGTGGGTTTGGGAAGCGCGAAGATAGGAATTGGGTAGTGAGGTGTTGGGTAATGGGGTAATGAGGTAATGGGTATTGGGTAATGGGTATTAGGGATTGGGGTATTAAGGTGAGGGGTAGGAGGGGATGTGGTGGAGCACGAATGCGCCGGAATCCCGGATGGAATGAAAAGGGATCCGGAGCTCCTTGCAGGCGGTTTTCCATTGATCCGTATACCAGGGTGTAACGCTGGCATCGGCAACCACCTGCCCGATGCGCTGCCCGGGACGCAGCCGGCATTTCGTTTTGCCTGATACGAGTAAGAGGTCGGCAGTATCCGGAAGCGGTGCGCTGCCGGCTTCGATCAGGTAGATCCTTCGCCCGCCGAATTCGAGTCCTCCTGAAGGGTAAGCCGCCAGGCTGTCGTGCGTTACGCGGAACAACACCTCCGCTGAGCGGATGGTTTGCGGAAAAAAGGGGTTTTCATCTGCGGCCCGATCGGCATAGAGCCACTGCCGGCGCGAAGCGAACATTCCAAGTGCGCGCCCCTTGCCCACATCATACACGACCAGGCGCTCCTGCTTCGCAGCTTCCCGGAAACTGCCAACCCGTATGATCATAAAGCTAACCAGGCAAATCGCTGCAGCCCTTGCCAGGCCTGGATTCCGGCGCATGAGATAAAAGCCGCCGCACAGCAGGAAAAGCGTAAGCAGCACAGCCTGAAGGGCATTGATCGACAACCCGCTCCAGGTACTGAAGGGCACCCCGGCCAGCCGTTCGATATAATCGTTCATCCACCTGATGAGCATCGTAACCAGCCTGCCCAGCGGATGAGCAAGTACCGGGAAGGCGCCAAGGGCGCAGAGCAGGATCTCGGCCAGGAGAATAAGGGAGGAGAGGGGCACGGCCAGCACGTTGGTCAGCAGGAATAAGGTAGGCAGCTGGTGAAAATGAAACACGCTCACCGGCAGGGTGAGCACCTGGGCCGCGATGGTCACGGCATTGAGCTGCCAGATGAAGTCGAGCATCCGGTTGGGAAACCAGAGCCATGCGTAAATGGGACGATAGAAGAGGAAGATGCTGAGCACCGCTGAGTAGGAGAGCTGGAAACCTGCATCCCAGAGCCAGTAGGGATCGAGGCAAAGAAGCACGAAGGCAGAGAGGGCCAGGGTGTTGATGGCCTGGGTGCGCCGGTCGAGTACCGGGCCCAGGGCCAGGAAGGTGAACATCACGGCCGAGCGCAGCACCGAGGGCCCCGCACCTGCGATCAGCGTGAAGAGCCAGAGACCAGCCAGTACTACCAGCAGACGGATCCATCGCCAACGTGCGAGCGGCCGGGTAAGTCCGAGTGCGAGGGCATAGATCAGCCCGAGATGCAGCCCGGAAATGGCGATCACATGCACGACGCCCGTGTCGCTGTAAGCCTGTACCAGGTCGCGATCAAGGTCGTTCTTGTAACCGATGAGCAGGGCTTCGGCAAGCCCCCGTTCGCGTTGATCCGGGATGTAGCTGCCCAGAGTTTTGAGTACCCAGCGCTGTATGCCCTGCACCAGGCTTTCGTTCCAGGGTCGGGCTTCCCTTCCAATGATCCGGTAGTCT
>CBHWDR010000564.1:0-2722 GCA_966112575.1 uncultured Chitinophagales bacterium | reverse complement strand
CGGGATTTCGTGCGTGCGTTTGCGCCGGACGAAATAATCCATTTCCGTTTTGCCGATCAGCCAGCGGTTAAGTTCAGAGTCCCGGATGGCATTTTCGCTGATATAAATGAACCGGCCCTGCGGGTCGAAGATCACCAGGTCGATCGGGAGGAATTTTAATATTTTTTCGAACAGGTGCATCGGCGGCACGGGCAGGTCATGCCGGTCGGCAGCAGTTGTTTCCCTGGAAAGATCGTTGCGGTTCATAGTGTACTGATTGAGGCCCGGGCGTCTTCTGGCGCTCGCGGTTCTACAAAACTACCCTTATGGGCAAAGCTTATTCGTAGTGTGCGTTCGCAATCTGCTACGGGTAAGCACCTAGAAGAAAAGAATTGGGTCGTTGCCCGTTGATTTTTACCTTTCCCGCAAGCGAAAATTTTATGGAAGAGCTAAGCTTGAAGCAGGAATCCGAACGGCTGGAAGCCCTTTATACGTACGGTATCCTGGACACGGCGCCGGAAGCGGAGTATGATCAGCTCGTGGAGCTGGCTTCCGATATCGCAGGCGTGCCTGTTTCCCTGGTAACCCTGGTGGACCGCGACCGGCAGTGGTTCAAGGCAAGACGCAATTTTAAGCAGGCCGAAACCAGTCGGGATATCTCTTTCTGCTCCCATGCCATTGCAACGGAAGGCAACCTGGTGGTGGAGGATGCGCTCGCGGATCAACGCTTTGCCGGCAACCCGCTGGTGACCGGCGATCCGCAAATCCGTTTCTATGCCGGCTTCCCCTTGCAGACCAGCAAGGGCCACAAGCTGGGAACGCTCTGCGTGATCGATCAGCGTCCGCGTCGGCTCAGCACGAGGCAAATGGAACAGCTCGGGATCATCTCGCGGCAGATCGTTCAGCTGCTCGAGCTGCGGATCCGCAACCGGCAGCTGGTAGCCACCCAGGAGCGGATCCAGGAAAAGCAGCTCCTGCTCGAACGCCTGGTGCGCCACCAGCGCAAGACCATGGCCATCCTTGGCCATGACACACGGGGCCCGCTGATGTCGATGCACAACCTGCTCGAGATGATCGCCTCGAATCCTGCAAGCGTGGACCTTCCCACCGTTTTTGGCATGATGAAACAGCAGGTGCGGGTGACCCTGGACCTGATGGAGAACCTGACCAACTGGGGCAGCGCGCAGCTGGGCGAAGCCGAGGAAGAACAGCCCTATATGCTGGCAGAGCTGGCGGGTACCGTGCTGGCTTATTTCCGGCAGGCAGCCGCGGGCAAGGGCCTCAAGCTGGTGAACGAAGTGCCGGCATCCGTCCAGCTCTCCTATCGCCCCGATATGATCGCTTTCATCATCCGCAACCTGGTGCACAATGCCGTAAAATATACCCGGGCCGGCAAGATCTGGGTGATCGGGAAAACGGAAGGCGGAAGGCTCTACCTCGAAGTAGGTGATACAGGGGTGGGCATGCCCGCGCTCGTTCAGCAACGACTGTTCTCGGGCAAGTCCACCTCACGCCCCGGCACGGAGAACGAGCATGGTTCCGGCCTTGGCCTGATGCTGATCCATGAGTTCGTGCAGGAATCGGGCGGGTCGATCCAGGTGCAGAGCGTGGAAGGCGCCGGCACCCGGTTCCTTGTGCAGATCCCGCTCCCGGTGAAGGAAAAAAGCCGTTAGCCTATTTCGAATGATTTCTACAGCGATCGCCTGTACCCGGTTGTAATCTTGCCGGGTCACTCATTGGATACGGTTATTCCTGACAAAGACCCATTCATCGAATGGGTCTTTGATTTGGTTCCCGGCCTGCGAATTCTCCCGAATTCTTCCGTTCTTGCCGCTTCGAACATGAACCGCCACAAACAATTCCTGCTTTTCTCGTTCAGCGTTTTCCTGCTGGCAATTTTCTTCGTGCTGCCGCCCAACCAGGCCTGGCTGAAGGAACGCATCCTTCCCTATGCGCGGCAGGTAGGCTACCAGCAACGGCACCTCGAGCCCGAAAAGCGCAGGCAATTGCGCTGGGAGTCTTCTTATACCCTGTCGCAACAGGTCGCGCAATTCTTTGTGTCGAGGGGGTTGAAGGATTCGGTGCTGGTCCTGCTGCCTCCGTTCAAATATTTCGAAGCAGGGGGTCTGAACTACCCGGTTCCCGAGCCCGCAGTTTTCTATTATTACACCGGCTTGAAAACCACTTGGGCCAACTCACCCGCCGCGATGAAGGCCAATTGGGTGGTGCGGCTGGAAGGCGGACACCTGAAAATGGAGCCCGTTGGATCCCCGGCGGCCCTTGCCGATACGATCGCTGTTTACCGGAAAATCGGCTACCCCTTATGAATTTGCTTTTCTTCCTCCTGCTTGCCTTCGGACAGCTGCTTACCGGCGCCGGCTTGCTGAAGTGGATCGGGGTCCCGCTCCGGATGCGGCTCCTCCTGCCCCTGGGACTGATCCTTGGACAGGGCTGCTACGCCCTGCTTCCCTTTGGCCTGCAACTGCTGCACCTGCCGATACGGGGCTTGTCGGTTTTCCTTGCCTGCTCCCTCGTAACGCTGATCGCCGGCATCTTTGGCGGAGGCGCGCTTTTGCGGCATTGGCGCGGGGTGCGCTTTCGATCACTCCTTCCCCGGATTTATGAGTGGCCGGCCCTGCTGGTGATCGCCTTCTTCTTCCTGCTGTCGGCCTGGCGCTGTTTTTACTACCCGCCCACACCCCGCGACCTGACCTCCGGTCCCGAAGTGATCGCCGAATACGCG
>CBHWDR010000563.1:0-2742 GCA_966112575.1 uncultured Chitinophagales bacterium | reverse complement strand
CGCGTCCTCTGCGCCTCGGCGCGCAGATAGCTGGTGAGCGAAGCGAATTAAAGCCGGTACTGATACAGCTTCGTATCCCTGGTCAGCGTATCATTTCGCCGGATCTGCGTCTGGATGATGCCGACGTTCTCGGAGAAATAGTAATCCAGCTTGAGGCCGGGTACGGGCAGGGCGCCGAGGGTGGAGGTGAACTGGGTCTCTCCCTGGACGTGGATCACGTTGTTGTAGGTGCGCTGGAACAGGGTCTTGGTCACTCCTTTTTCCTTGATCGTGTATTTGAGCCCGGCGAAGACGGAAAGCAGGGGCGGGAAGTTGAGCGAATAGATCGTATCGACCCAGCTGCCATTCGGCGGAACGGTGGTCTTCAGGAAAGAAGTGCGGAAGCTGGAAGGGAGGTTGAGCAGGCCCGGGGGAAGCGGAATGGGCAACTGCACCAGCTGCAGGAGCTGGGTTTCGAGCGAGTCGGCATTGATGCCGAAGTCGGAGAGATAGAGCAGCGTCTTGTAGTTGCCGCCGCTGCAATTGTACACCAGCCCGTTGGGGAAGGCCGCGAATCCGGTCACGCGGGAGTACGCGAGGCCTTCGATAGTGGTGTCGGTGCCGATACGCACCGTACCGCGAAGCGTGTCGATGGTGTTGGCCGAATCTACATAGGTGAAGACCGAGGAGTCGCAGAGCGGCAGGTAGGAGCAACCCACACACCTGCGGGAGGGATCACCCTCGAAGTGGATCTCTTTTTGACAGGAAAGAAGAACTGTAACAAACAGGACCGCGAGGATGACCGCTCTGCGCATAGTGGATCAATGTTTTAAATTGACGATCATCGACACCGTAAAGCCGGAGACCGTCGTGTCTTTCTGGAGGCCGAGCTGGGTGCTGGTAAGTGCGGTAACCTTGAAGTTGCCGCCGATACCGAACAGGCCCGTGCCGTTCAGCTGAATATTTTGTTCGTTGTTGGTAAACGCCCAGGTAAAGGGTGAGGTCTGGGGATCGGAAGCCTGGCATTTAGTGGTGCCCTCATCGGCCACACCACTGCCGTTGGCGTTAAAGTTAGCTTTATTATCCAGTACGCAGGTGGGCAGGATGCCGGAGGAGAAGCTGATATCGACCGTGCCGTTGCGGTCCTGGTCCACACCTCCGTTGTCGTACTGCCAGGCCGAAGCCGTGATCAACTCGGTGCGCGTGGGATCGTTGTTCTTGTCTTTATCGCAACCGGCAAAAAGGAGGGCGGCAAGGGCGAGCAGGGAAAGGTATTTCATATGGAAGTATTTTGCTCTAAGATAGCCGAGTTTCGGATTGGGCGTCCTGCGGCCGCTGAATTCCGAAAAACTGGCATCCGCAGTAACCGTTAAAACTACGTTTTCTTTTCCCGTAGTTCACCCTGGGAAGACTACGGCGCCTGCCCTGGAAAGCGGACGGGATGCGGGCTGGCGGCGGGGCAGCTCGCCCGGTAGCGATAAACTTCCGGTAGGAACGGGCTGCCGCTCAACGTCCGGCTTGCTATTTGCTAAGTTGCAGGTCGTAATTTGAGGAACCTAAATCGAATCTATGGTGAAAACCGCAGAAGATATCCGGCAGCTGAATGAACAGATCCGGTATACTGGCCGTTTCGTGGACACCCTGCGCCAGGAAGTGGGCAAGGTGATCGTAGGCCAGGCCTATATGCTCGACCGGCTGCTCATCGGCCTGCTCAGCAATGGACACGTCCTCCTGGAAGGCGTTCCGGGATTGGCCAAGACCCTGACCATTAAATCGCTTTCCACCGCCATCCATGCGCGGTTCAGCCGTATCCAGTTTACCCCCGACCTGCTTCCCGCCGACGTGATCGGTACCATGATCTACAACCAGCAGCGCAACGAATTCGTGGTGCGCAAGGGACCCATCTTCGCCAACTTCATCCTGGCGGATGAGATCAACCGTGCCCCTGCCAAGGTGCAGAGCGCGCTGCTCGAGGCCATGCAGGAGCGGCAGGTGACTATTGGCGACTCCACTTATAAGCTGGACGAGCCCTTCCTGGTGCTGGCCACGCAGAACCCGATCGAGCAAGAGGGTACCTACCCGCTGCCCGAGGCACAGGTCGACCGCTTCCTGATGAAAGTGGTGGTGGGCTACCCTACGCGCAATGAAGAACAGATGATCATCCGGCAGAACGTGCAGGGGCTGAAAGCGCCCGACGTGAACCCGGTGGTGACGGTGCAGGAGATCGTCAGCGCCCGCCAGATGGTGCGCGACATTTATATGGATGAGAAGGTAGAGCAATATATCCTCGACATCGTTTTCGCCACGCGCACGCCGGGTGAGTATGGACTGGAGAACCTGAAGCCGCTCATTTCCTTTGGCTCTTCGCCGCGCGGCAGCATTAACCTGGCCATCGCTTCCAAGGCCCAGGCCTTCCTCAACGGCCGCGGCTACGTGGTGCCGGAGGATGTGCGCGCGATCTGCGTGGATGTGATCCGCCACCGCATCGGGCTGACGTATGAAGCCGAGGCCGAGAACGTGGATGTGACCCAGGTGATCGGTGCGATCATTGAAAAGATCAATCTTCCCTGATGCTGACCACTGCCGATATCATCCGAAAAGTGCGGCTGCTCGAGATCAAGAGCAAGAAGCTGACCACCGACCTCTTCACCGGCGAATACCACAGTGCCTTTAAGGGAAAGGGGATGTCGTTCAAAGAGGTGCGCGAATATGCTGCCGGGGACGATATCCGCTTCATCGACTGGAACGTGTCGGCCCGATTCG
>CBHWDR010000562.1:0-2742 GCA_966112575.1 uncultured Chitinophagales bacterium | reverse complement strand
AACATCTTGCCCTCGATTCCCTGCAGGGAAAGAATAGGCAGGTAAACGATCAGGATGATGATCTGCCCGAACACGGCCGCATTCATCATCTTGCCGGCCGAGTGTTCCACCTCCCCGTCCATCTGTTCTTGGGTGATGCGGCTCTGATCCGCGAACTGCTTGTTGAGGTGGAGCCGGTGCATGACGGCTTCCACGATGATCACGGCGCCGTCGATGATCAGCCCAAAGTCCAGCGCACCCAGGCTCATGAGGTTGCCGCTGACCCCGAACAGGTTCATCATGATGATGGCGAAGAGCATCGAAAGGGGGATCACCGAGGCTACAAGCAAGCCCGCGCGCAGGTTGCCGAGGAAGAGCACAAGTACGAAGACCACGATCAGTGCGCCTTCGAGCAGGTTCTTCTCCACGGTGCCGATGGCGCTGTTCACCATCTTCGTGCGGTCGAGGAAGGGTTCGATCATCACGCCTTCGGGAAGGGTTTTGGTGATCTCTTCGATCCTCGCCTTCACCTTGCGGATCACTTCATTCGAATTGCCGCCCTTGAGCATCATCACCACGGCGCCGGCCACTTCGCCCTGGTCGTTGTAGGTCACCGCCCCGTAACGGGTGGCGGCGCCGATCTTCACCTCGGCCACGTCGCGCACCAGCACCGGGCTGCCGTCGCCCAGGCGGCGGATGGGAATGCTGGCAATATCGGCCGCATCGCGCAGTAGGCCTTCGGTGCGGATATAGAGCACGGCCGGCCCTTTCTCGATATAGGCGCCGCCGGTGTTCTGGTTGTTCTTCTCCAGGGCGGCGAACAGGTCGCCGATGGTGAGGTTGTAGGAGCGGAGGCGGTCGTAGTTGACGCTGACCTCATACTGCTTCAGTTTGCCGCCGAAGGAGCTGACGTCGGCCACACCCGGCGTGCCGAGCAGCTGGCGACGCACGATCCAGTCCTGGATGGTGCGCAGCTCCATGGCGTCGTATTGCCCTTCGTAACCGGGCTTCGGACGCACGACGTATTGAAAGATCTCGCCCAGGCCCGTGGTCACCGGCCCGAGGGTAGGCGTACCCAGCGAGGGCGGTATCTGCGCCTGCAGTTGGATCATCCGTTCACTGATCTGCTGCCGCGCCCAGTACACATCGGTCTCGTCGTTGAAGACCAGTGTAACGAGGGAGAGGCCGAAGCGCGAGAAGGAACGTTGTTCGATAATGCCCGGTATGTTCCGGGTGGCTTGTTCGATGGGAAACGTGATCAGCCTTTCGATGTCGGCGGCGCCGAGCGAAGGCGAAGAAGTGATGACGAGCACCTGGTTGTTGGTGATGTCGGGTACGGCATCAATGGGCAGGCGGCTGGCGTTGTACACGCCATAGCCGATCAGCGCCAGCACCATCATGCCTACGATGAGTTTGTTGCGTATGGAAAACGCAATGATCCTGGTGAGCATAGCTGTGGATTGGAATGAGCAAATGGATTCCATCGGGCGGTGTGCCCGGACTGTTCCTGTTTAGCAGCCTCGGGGCGGCTGCCAGATGGCGAGGGTATGCCCCGAATGGACCATCGGCGTCTTCTGCAGGGGAAAATTGGTGGCCCGGTAAACAACCGGCTCCAGCTGCACGCTCATCTGCTCCGGGACCTCTACGGCCGACTGCAGTAGGATCACTGCCGTTTCCCGGAAGGGCAGCTGGTTGTCGCGCTGGTAATCCTCATCTTTCGGATTACCGCTGAAATAATGCAGCTGGATGTATTCAAGAATGGAGATGCGTGCGTTCTCTTCGCGGTGCTCAACGAAATGCGCAAAGAATACGGGCAGCTTCAGCAGCTGCTGTACGGGCGTTTGCGTCAGCACAAGCGTCGTGAGAAAAAATATGGCGGCTATTTTTCGCACACAGCAAAGGTAATCGCCTTTTCGGGATTACGAATGACGCGCTTCTCCGTAGTTTTTTGAACCACGAAGTCACGAAGGCACAAAAGGGCACCAAGGTTGTTGTTCTTTGAACCACAGAGGCACAGAGACAGGGAGGTGCACAGAGTTTTTTCAACAGAAGTACTGAAGATCGCTCAAGGATAGCGGTTTCTTTCCCGACCCAGCCGGTAAAGAAACCGCTGTGCTACTTGCCCACAAGCACTTCTTCTTAAACGTAAGAAGAACCAACTCTTGAACCTTTGAACATTTGAACTCTTGAACTTCGCAAACTCGCAAACTCGCAAACTCCGCGAACTCGCAAACTTCGCAAACTCCGCAAACTCATTTGACCGTATACCGAAACCCTCCATACACCGTGCGGCCGTTCACGGGCCCCCAGATCATCGAGGCATCGAAGTGGTCGGAGAAAGGCATGTCGGCGGCAAGGATGGCGCGCTGCTGCAGGTAGTTGGTCAGGTTCTCGCCGCCGAGGTAGAACTCGAACAGCTTCTTCTTGCCCAGGGCTTTGCTCACCTGTGCGTTCATCGTCACATATGAAGGTGAATAGTTGGGCAACCGGTGGGCTTCGGGGTTCATGGCCGTGGAAGGGAGGCGCTTGGGACCCACGCCATTCACGGTATAATCGAGCTTCCATCCCTTCAGCTCATACCCCAGGTTCACGAAAGCGCGCTGCCTGGCCGTGAACGGCTTCTCCAGCAGTTGGCCGCCATAGGTGGTGCGCACATCGAAATAACGCCAGGCCAGCCGGGCTTCCAGCTTCTTCGCGGGAAGAAAGCTGAACTCAGCCTGCAGGCAGTTTGAAAAGGACTTGCCGTCGAGGTTGTACCATCTT
>CBHWDR010000561.1:0-2750 GCA_966112575.1 uncultured Chitinophagales bacterium | reverse complement strand
CACCGTTCTGGGCACGTTCCAGAGCCAGGGGGTTACGGCCACACTTCCTGCAGCCGTGAACAACCAGTCGCAGAAAGTATGGATCCGCATCGTTGCCCTTGGTGTTACTTCGGGCACCGGCAGCCGTCCTTCAACCGCGATCGACAATTTCCAACTGACCTGGAACTAAGCTTCCCAGTTACCGATAAAAAAGCCTCCGTCAGCTGACGGAGGCTTTTTGTTATAAGTACAGTAGGAAAATCTCCTAGGGAGCCGGTTTTTTTCACCGGGATTTCATCGTGAGATAGAGGAGCTTGGATTCATGTACCAGGGTTACTACACGCAAATGCATGTCCACGCCATCATGGCGGTGAAATACAAGAACGCACTGATCCTGCCTTCGTGGCGGCTGCGCCTGCATGAGTACATGGCAGGTATGCTCCGCAAGATGGGACATAAGCCGCTTCAGATCAATTCCGAACCGGATCACCTGCATGCCCTTTTTGGAATGTCGCCGGAACAATCCATTTCCGACCTGATGCGCATATTGAAAGGCGATGCATCGGAGTGGGTGAACAAGCACCGGATCAGCCCGGAAAAATTCTACTGGCAAAGCGGGTACGGTTTCTTCGGCCTCTCCAAATCAAGGATGCACGATGTGGCAAATTATATCGAGAACCAGCACATCATTCATCGATCGATCTCGTTCATCAACGAATACAAAGGCATCCTCGAATCCGAGCGGATTCCGTATGATGAGCGGTATATCTTCCACGAGCCTATTTAATCTGTTGCCCCGCTGGGGCAATGAAAATCGCGGATCGATACGGGGGCTACCGAACTGTTGCGCCGATGGCGCAATCTTGCCGCGTAGCGGCAACAATTCGGTAGCCCGCGACGCGGGCAACACATTTATCATGCAAATATTTGGGCAAACACCTATTTCACCAGCTTCACCACCGTACGATACCGGTCCGTGACCACCTCCAGCACATAGACGCCGGCGGACAAATGGCGCACGGGGATCTCGATCATCGTGCCTGCATTCCAGGAACGCATGGTGGATTGGTAAAGGATGCGGCCCGTAGCGTCGGTCAGGCGGAGCTGCGCACGATCGAGGCGCTTCGAAGCCCTGACCCGCAGGAGGTCGGAAAGCGGGTTCGGACCGGCCGTGATCCCCAGCACCGAAGCCGGCACATTGGGCAGGCCGGTGAGCGCGAGGTTGTAGTGCGAAGCAACCGGGTAGTGGTCCGAGGTGGTATTGCCATAATCACTCACCTGCGTGGTCACGTCGGTGCGGATGCGCGTGGAGCCGGGAATATAATAGGTCTCCAGCTCGTTCGAGATGATATGGTTGTCGATCACGTTCGGGTAGTTGGTCATCGTGGTCTGTCCCATGTTGCCCAGGGGAAGGGTGATCGACCGATAACGATCGGCATCCAGCGAATCCACGACGATGGCGGAGTACGAACTGATGTTGGTGCCGCAGCCCACGCAGATGGTTGTGTTCAGCGCGTCGTTGTAATCGCCAATGATGATGGTGTTGGTGGTGGAATAATACTGGTCGAGCGTATCTTTCATCTCCTGTGAGCCGTCGCGGCGACGCTGGTAATCGGTGGGCGTGTCGCCGGCCTTGCCATGGATCACAATGAAATTGATGTCCCGGCTCACACTATTGATGGTCACGGTTGCCTGGAAGAGGTAGGGGAATCGTCCCGAGGCCCAGTTGGTATTCGCCGTTGATGAACTGCGGAGCAGGCCTCGCGCACGCACGTTGCTGAACAGGTTCGTGTTGTAGAGGAAGGCAAGCTTCTGGGCGGTGAGCCAGCCATTGCCCGTGCCGGTGGTATTGCCGCTGGCATAGGGCGTGATGGTGTAGGCCCAGTTGGCGCCCAGCGAGTCGCGTACGCGACGGAGACGGGCGGTGTCCACGATCTCCACCAATCCATATATATCCGCATTGAGATAGCGCAGCACTTTCACTACGTTGCGTTCCTGAAGGGCTTCGTCCGAGGGGCCGTTGCTGGTGGAGCCGAACCATTCCACATTCCAGGATACCACATCGAGGGTCGTTGCACTGCTCTGGGCCTTCATTTCAGCCGCGGCGAAGAGCATCAACCCAGCAAGGATCTTTTTCCACATAGGAAGCAAAATTACCAAATGCACCGGGCCCGGCAAATCAATTAGCCAGTCAGGCATGCAGGTAAATAAAAAAGACCGCCGGAGCGGTCTTTTCAAAAAATTTCGATCCCGATTACCGGAGCCGGTCCATGCTTTTGATCAGCTTCTCATCCTTATTGATGCCTTTGATGGCAAGGATAAAGGTGATGAGCATCGCAAAATGGAAGACGCCTCCCAGGGCCAGCCCTCCGTTGAGGAAATGCTGCATCTCGAGGAAGTAGAGCGCCAGCATGCCCAGGGTCAGCACCAGCCCGAACGAAGCCAGTCGGATCTGCATCTTCCGGTTCTTGAAAAGGAAGATCGTCACCAGGGCCAGCGCACCGGCAAGTACCGATACGATGGTAATGGGCAGCCAGTCCTGCGAGGTGAACTGGATCGGCCCGCCGACCGTATCCCGGTCCCAGTCCCCGATGTAAAAAGGGAATTGGAAGGTGGCCGCATCCAGCAGGGCAGCCATCAGTAACCAGAGTGATTGTACACGTTGGATCATCTCGAATTCATTTTTGGTTTATCCCAGCTCGGGGTAGAGCGGGAATTGGCTCATGAAATCATGCACATCCCGGGCCACGGCTTTCACGGCGGCTTCATCG
>CBHWDR010000560.1:0-2755 GCA_966112575.1 uncultured Chitinophagales bacterium | reverse complement strand
TTGCGAGTGAAGCGAAGCAAGAACACGGATTCAACGGATTTAACAGATTTGCACGGATGATATTTCCTTAGACCGGAGTTGTTGGCTGGGTGCGGACAAGCTTTCATCTCTCGGGCGTAGAGAGAGGAACGCAAAGAATTTTGTATTGGTCGCCTCTGTGCTTGAGTCTTTCTGGTAAGGGGCAGTCTTTTCCTCTGCTTATCCCTCTGTCGCTAAGGCCGCGAAGGTGGGCGCTGGCGCCCACGGAATACAAGTGCCTCAAGGCGAGAGGCCCACTTCTCCCTCGTTATAGATAAATGCACTTCTTCCCGCCCAGGCGGGAACCTCTTTGCGTCCCTCCGCGCTCAGGGTGATAAACAGAATGAAAGGTCAGCCTCCCCGAAAGCCTCTACTTCTTTAGGCGACCGGAACAAAAAGCTTTGCGTTTTTGCTTCGCTGTGCTCGCAAGGACGCTCGTAAGAACAGCCTTCGCTGCGCCCGCAAGAACGCTCGCAGTAAGCCGGTCCGAACTAAAGAAAACAGATCCGTGTAAATCCGTTCGATCATGACTATCCGCGTTCCTTCTCTTGCTTCACTCGCAATGACGACGCCCATCTAAAGCAGAAGCAGCCCAAGGCAACCATGACCAACCGTGGTCCGGGGTCGGTCGACCGTCAACGGCCAACCCTACTTCACCTCCAGGTCCAGCAGTTTCTCCTCGTCGAGATAGGCTTCCACTTCATCGCCTACCACGATCTCGCCGACGCCCTTGGGCGTGCCGGTGAAAATGAGGTCGCCGATGTTGATGGAGAAGAAGTTGGAGATGTAGGAGACCAGGTAATCGAAATCGAAGATCATGTCTTTCGAATTACCGGTTTGCACCAGTTCCTTGTTCTTGTGGAACGTGAAGGGGATCTCGCGGCGGTTCTTGAGGTTGGCAACGGGGATCCACTTGCCGATCACGGCGGAGTTGTCCCAGGCCTTGGCTTTCTCCCAGGGAAGGCCTTTCTCCTTCAGCTCGTTCTGGATGTCGCGCGCGGTGAAGTCGATGCCGGTAGTGATGGCATCGTAGTATTTGTTGGCGAATTTGTCCTGGATGTATTTGCCGTTCTTCGAGATCCGGAGCACCAGTTCGCACTCGTAGTGCAGCTCGTTGGTGAATTCGGGGTAGTAGAAGGGCGTGTGCGGCTGGAGCAGCGCACTCTTTGGCTTCATGAAAATCACGGGTTCATCCGGTACGTCGTTTCCTAATTCCTTGGCGTGATCTGAATAATTACGGCCTACGCAAAAAATCTTCATAAAGAAAGATTTGGTTTAAGATTAAATACAAAGGGATACGGACATGAAGCCGTTGATCCCATAGATTTACAGGTTTTGTCAGAGGAAGCCGGACTTTACAGGGGAATGGGAGGCGCTGGTGCCGCTAAAGTAAATATTAACTCTTACATGTCATAATGAGATTTCCACATTATTGTAGGTGTTCATCACTGTGTTGATGCCACGGGTGGCGAAGGTTTCGATCGCCTCCACACAAAGCTCGATCTTCTTCTTCACGATCGGCTCTTCATCGGGCTTCCAGCGGCCCAGCACATAGTCGGCCTGCAGCCCTTTCGGATAGTCGTTCCCGATACCGAAGCGAAGGCGCGGATATTCGGTGGTGCCCAGCGATTCCTGTATGCTTTTCAAGCCGTTATGTCCGCCATCACTCCCACCTGTGCGTACCCGGATCCGGCTCAGGGGCAGGGCCAGCTCGTCGTACACCACCAGCAGGTTGGCCAGGTCGATATTCTCCTTGTCAATCCAGTACTTCACCGCCTTGCCACTCAGGTTCATATAAGTGGTCGGACAGATACAAACGAACTGCCGGCCCTTCCACCGCCACTCGGCCTTGTAGGCCAGCCGCTCGGTAGCCAGGCTGGCTCCGTTCTTCGTGGCCAGCGCCATGGCCACATCGAAACCGATGTTATGCCGGGTATGCGCATATTCATTGCCTATATTGCCCAATCCGGCGATGAGAAATTTCATGGTGCGAATTACCTGAATTCAAGTGAAAAACGAAAGAGAAAGAGAAAAGAACGCGGATCAGAAGGAATCAAACGAATCTCCGCAGATCGTTTTGCTTCTGGATAAAGATCCGTTCGGATCCGTTCTATTCGTTAAATCCGTGTTCTTTCTCTCCAAAAAAAATCCCGACCAGGGGTCGGGATTCTGCGAAATCATATCGATCAACTCGATCTGTATTATTTCTTCTTCGCCGGTGCTGCCGATGCTTCTTCCTGGCGGAGGGCACGGGTAGTAACAACCGATACGATCGGAATACGGGGCGAGTTCAGGATCTCGTAATTGTCGGCCTTTACGTCTTCCACGCGGATGTTGCCGCCGATTTCCAGGTCGTCAACCGGTACCTCGATCGCTTCCTTGAGGAAACGGGGGTAGGTCTTCACCTTCAACGTCTTCATCTTCGGTACCAGGCGACCACCGGCTTTCACACCAGCAGCAGCACCCGTGTACTTCACGGGAACGTCGGCAACGATCTTCTTGTCTTCAACAAGCTCCAGCAGGTCTACGTGCAGCAGCAGGTCCGACACCTTGTCAAACTGCAGGTCCTTGAGGATGCAGCGGTAGGTCTTGCCTTCCACCTGTACTTCAGCGATCTGGAAGCTGGGTGTATAAACGAGGTCTTTGAATGCCTTGGCAGGAGCTACGAAATTGATCTCCTGTGCACCCCCGTAAATTACACCAGGCACGAGTTCCTGAGAGCGAAGCTGGCGGGTGG
>CBHWDR010000559.1:0-2758 GCA_966112575.1 uncultured Chitinophagales bacterium | reverse complement strand
GGCTATCTTTGCCCCGCTTATCAATCAAATCAGGAGTAATGAAAAAACTGTTTACGATTTTATTTCTGGCCACGGCGGCCGTTTCGCAGGCACAGAACGACCCGAACGCAAAGAAGGTCCTGGATGCGGTCAGTGCCAAGTTCAAGACATTCAAAGCACCCCAGGCGAGCTTTACCTACAAAGTAGAGAATGCGCAGGGTAAAGCACTGTCCACCAAGAAAGGCTCGGTGACCATGAAGGGCAATAAGTACCGCGTGAGCATGGACGGACTGGAGATCTTCTCGGATGGACGTACGATCTGGAACTACGACCGCGCCAATAATGAAGTAACCGTGAACAACGTAGAGTCCGGCAGCTCGCAGATGACACCGCAGCGCCTGCTGACCAATTTCTACGACAAGGATTTTCTTTATAAGCTGAACGGCGAGAAGAAAGAAGGCGCAAAGACCCTTCAGGAGATCGAGCTGACTCCGACCGATAAGTCTCGTCCTTACCACAAGGTTTACCTCTGGATCGACAAGGCCGGACAATCGATCTACAGCGCCCGCTTCCTCGAGAAGAGCGGCGGCCGGTACAGCTACACCATTACCAGCCTGAAGCCGACCGCTACCGTTGCGGATTCCTACTTTGCTTTCGATAAGAGCAAGTATCCCGGCGTAGAGGTGGTGGACCTCCGATAACCGACAAGTTTCCTCCTCAGATAGAAAAATCCCTGGCCACCAGCCGGGGATTTTTATTGATGAGTGATGAGTGATGAGTGATCAATCATCAGTGAAGATGAGTGATGAGTAATCAGTGCTTGATGAATTTTGAACAGTGTAATTCCTCAGCGAATATGATCATCCTAAATTGCGAACATCATGAGTATTCATCAGTTGTCATTGATAGCTCATTAGAAATCAGCGCATAGCTTTCGTGGTCGAAGCAGACGAGGAGCACTTCCTCCGGCAGGGTGTGTTGCTGCAGCCATTTCTGGATAGTCCTTACCGCTATTGATGCGGCACGGTCCTTTGGGAAGTGATATACACCGGTGCTGATATTGGGAAAAGCCAGCGTTCGACATTGGTTGCGTTCGGCCAGTTCAAGGGAATGCCAATAGCAGGCTGCGAGCAATTCATCTTCTCTATTTTCGCCGCCGTTCCATACCGGGCCGACGGTATGGATCACATATTTGGCAGGTAGCATACCGGCAGTAGTGATTACCGCCTCGCCGGTCTTGCACCCACCCTGGCGGGCTACAATTGCCCGGCAGGCGTCGAGGATCTCCGGTCCGCCAGCGCGGTGTATCGCACCGTCCACGCCACCTCCGCCCAGGAGGGAAGTATTCGCGGCATTGACCACTGCATCCACTTCGATCCGGGTGATATCTCCCTTTACTACCTTCAGCCGTTTCATCTTCAAAAATTATTCATTTTTTCATCATTCATCTTCACTGATCTCTCATCACTCATCACTCATCACTGATCAATCATCCATTCACGATCAACACCGGGATCTTCAGCTGGTGACGCACTGCATCGATCGTGGCTCCATACAGCCAGTCGGCCACGCCGCTGTGGCCATGCGCGCCAATGATCAGCAGGTCGGCGCCGGCATCCTTCACCAGCTTCGGGATCTCTTTGTTGCGGTTGCGGAAGCCAAGTCGCCCTTCAGCGGAAAGGCCACGCTCCCGCAGCATCTGTACATAGCTGTCGAGCTTTTCCTGGTCCTTGCGCGTCTCGAGGTCGTCGGTTTGTTCTCCATACACTTTTGCCGATGCGCTCTCCACGATATGGATGAGCAGGATCTGCGTAAGCTCCGAGGATTGCCGGATGGCATGTGCGATCAGCTGGTTGTCACGTTCGCTGAAGTCGAGAGCGACGGCGATGCGTTGATACGCCGGGATCTGCAATTGGGGAAAGACGGGTGTTACGGATTTGTGCACCTGCAGGGAAATATTCTTCACCTGCCGGTTCATGATCGGGTAAACGATGGAAATGACCAGCAGGGTAAGGAACAGAATGCCCCCCATGATGATGATGCTTTTCCAGAAGAGGCTGCCGCCCGAGGTGAAATAATCGTAAGCCTGCTCACCCACCATCCGCAGGTTCAGGTACACGAGGATCGCTGTGATGAGCCAGGCAGCGACCTGCACGATGGGCTTGATCGCAAACTGACCCATGGTTTTTTTATCGCTCACAAAATGAATGAGCGGGATGATGGCGAAGCTGAGCTGGAGACTGAGCACCACCTGGCTGAGCACCAGCAGGTTGTTGACGTCTTTTTCACCGTTCACCAGGATCACGATCACGGCGGGCGTGATGGCGATGAGGCGGGTCAGCAGGCGCCGCATCCAGGGGTTGATGCGTAGCTGCAGGTAACCTTCCATCACGATCTGCCCGGCAAGGGTGCCCGTAACCGTAGAGCTCTGCCCGGCGGCGATCAGGGCGATGGCAAAAAGATAAGGTGCCAGCTGGTTGCCCAGCATGGGCGCGAGGAGCTGGTGCGCATCCTTGATCTCGGCTACATCGGTACGACCTGCTTTGTAAAACACGGTTGCAGCAAGTACGAGAATGGCGGCATTCACGAAGAAAGCCAGGTTTAACGCAATAGCACTGTCGAAAAAATTCAGCTTCAGGGCGCGCCTGATCCCCTGCTCATCCCTTTTGATCTTTCTGGTCTGAACAAGTGCGGAATGGAGGTAGAGGTTATGGGGCATCACGGTGGCGCCGATAATGCCGATCGCGATCACCAGGGCCGTCTCGTTGGGAATGGAAGG
>CBHWDR010000558.1:0-2763 GCA_966112575.1 uncultured Chitinophagales bacterium | reverse complement strand
CCGCCGGCGCGCTTGTTCACCACAGCCGTGGTCACGGCTTCCACGAGATCGCTTTCGCCCTTGCTTTCGCCACCGGAGTTGATCAGGCCAACACGGCCGCTGTAGCAATTCAGCACCTGGTAGCGGGTGAGGTCGATCGGGTGATCGGACGTCAGCTTCTCATAAACGAGCTTGTGGGTCTTGCCATGCTTGGTGGCATTGTAGCCGCCGTTGTTTGTGGGCAGCTTCTGCTTGATGATATCGGCCTGCAGCGTCACGCCCAGGTGGTTGGCCTGACCGGTAAGATCGGCAGCGGTATGGTAGTCAACTCCATCCACCTTGAAGGAAGTGTTGCGCAGGTAGCACCAGAGGATCGTGGTCATGCCCAGCTGATGTGCATATTCGAAAGCTTCGGCCACTTCCTTGAGCTGGCGCGCGCTTTCCGCGGAGCCCCAGTAGATGGTAGCGCCAACGGCTACAGCGCCCATGTCCCAGGCGTTCTTGATGGTGCCGAACATGGTCTGGTCGAAGCGGTTCGGCATGCTGAGGAATTCGTTGTGGTTGATCTTGACGACGAAGGGGATCTTGTGCGCATACTTGCGGCTCATGATGCCCAGCACGCCATAAGTGGACGCGACGGCATTGCAACCGCCTTCGATCGCCAGGCGAATAATGTTTTCCGGGTCGAAGTAGATCGGATTGGGAGCGAAGGAGGCGCCTGCGCTGTGTTCAATGCCCTGGTCTACGGGAAAGATGGAGCAATAACCGGTACCGGCGAGGCGGCCATTGTTGAGCAGGTCGTTCAGGCTGCGAAGCACCTGGTTGCTGCGGTTGGAGTTGATCCAGCTTTCATCGACATGATTCGGAGAGGGGAGATGGATGGTAGACTTGTCGATGGTCGTACACGTGTGATTCAGGAGAAACTCGGCCTGGTCGCCAAGCAATTCAGCAATCGTTTGGGGCATATCGTTAGGGTTTGTGTAAAAGAATGCGGCAAATATAAGCGAAAAAGCGGCCGGCCGCCAGTAGGCAACCGGCAGCTTCCAGCCATTCGCGGTGTACTATGGCTTACGCATTCCGGTTCACGCAGTTGAGGTCTTCAAAGGCCACTTCCAGGCGTTTCACGAAGCTTTCCTCTGCTTTGCGGAGCCATACACGCGGGTCGTAATACTTCTTATTCGGCTTGTCTTCTCCTTCCGGGTTGCCCAGCTGGCCCTGGAGATAGGCTTCATTCTTTGTATAGAAGCCCAGGATGCCATCCCAGAACGCCCATTGCAGGTCGGTATCGATGTTCATCTTGATCGCGCCATAGGAGATGGCTTCGCGGATCTGGTTCTGGGGTGAACCGCTGCCGCCATGGAACACGAAGTACACAGGCTTCTCACCGGTACCGTATTGCTGTTGGATATATTGCTGGCTGTTGTGCAGGATATCCGGACGCAGCTCCACATTACCGGGTTTGTATACGCCATGCACGTTGCCGAAGGCTGCGGCTACCGTGAACAGGTCGCCCACTTCCCGGAGGTGCTCATAGGCATAGGCCACTTCCTTGGGCTGGGTATAGAGCTTTTCATTGTCCACACCGCTGTTGTCCACGCCGTCTTCCTCACCGCCGGTCACACCGAGTTCGATCTCGATGCCCATGCCGAGGGGCGCCATGCGCTTATAGAACTGAACCGAAGTCTCGATGTTCTCCTCGATGGGCTCTTCGGAGAGGTCGAGCATATGCGAGGAGAAGAGGGGCTGGCCTTTTTCTTTGAAGTATTGCTCCCCGGCGTCGATGAGCCCACTGATCCAGGGCAGCCACTTCTTAGCCGCGTGATCGGTATGCAGCACCACGGGAACGCCGTAATATTTGGCTACGTTATGAATATGCAGGGCCCCGGAGATCGCACCGGAGATATTGCCCTGGAGCTGATCGTTGGGCATGCCCTTACCGGCGATGAACTGGGCGCCGCCGTTGGAGAACTGGATGATTACGGGCGAATTGACCTTGGCCGCCGTTTCCAGCGTGGCGTTGATGCTGTTGGTGCCAATGGTATTGACGGCAGGAAGCGCAAAGCCATTCTGCAGGGCATCCTGGTAGAGGGCGCGGAGGTCATCACCAAAGAGTACCCCGGGTTTGTATTTTTTCATGTTCAACTTTTGGAATGCGAAAATAGCCTATCCAAAAGCAAGATCGTTGAAAACGAAGATAGGGGAAAGGAGGTGGTTTACGGCCTTGCGCTTGTACAAGGAGAGAAGAAACGCGGATCGAACGGATCTAATGAATTCTCACGAATATCTTTCCTGGATTCGAACGAATTGTATTGCTGGGGCTGGCCTTTGGTAGCGAGAACGGATTAGCAGTTTTGTAAAGCGACATTTTTCCCGATTCAGGCATGAAGACTGTCTGTATCAGGAAATCCTGTTCGAGCTGAAGAACTATCATCTGTGCAAATCCGTTCAATCCGTTGCATTCCGTGTTCTTTCTCTCTCAATCGACGATCTTCCCCAAATTACGCTGGATGCGCGCCAGGTGGGGCTTGAGCACATGCCTTAAGGTTTGCTTTACCAGTTCACCCATGGATCGGCAGCGCTGGATCTGCTTGCTCTGGTAGACCTCCATCAGCTCATTGCGGAGCTGCTCGCGCTTATCCGGGGAGGAGATCGTATCGCGCGCCATGATGTTGAGCAGGTCCATGATCCGGTAGCGCGAGGCGGCGAGGCGGTAGGCGATGAGGGTTCGCTCCTCCGCCTGGTACTGCTCGATGGATTCGCGGTTGAGCAGCTTCAGTGTCAGGT
>CBHWDR010000557.1:0-2790 GCA_966112575.1 uncultured Chitinophagales bacterium | reverse complement strand
ATCGCCGAGCACCCCCACCAGCAGGTTCGAGCAGCCATTGGCAACCAGGTGCTGGCACCGGCCCCGACCGATTACGACAAGACCGTGCTTTATAACAGCTATGATGTAACGGAGCGGATCGGGCAGGGGAAGAATGCCATCGGCATCATCCTCGGAAATGGCCGCTTCTTCACCATGCGCCAGAATTACAAGCCGCAGAAATGGCATAACTATGGACTACCCCGCCTTCGGTTTCAATTGGAGATCGAATACCGGGATGGTACCCGGCAGACCATCATCAGCGACGGGAGCTGGCAGGCAACCGCCGACGGACCCATCCGCACCGCAAATGAATATGATGGCGAAGAATACGACGCTACAAAAGAACTGGGCAACTGGAGCCGCGTCGGCTTTGCCGCAAAAGGCTGGCTGCCGGTAGACCGGATGCCGGCGCCGGGCGGCCGCATGCGGGCCCAGATGAACCCGCCGATGAGGGTCATGGATACCCTTGGCATTCAAACGATAAAGCCACTTGGGGAGGGGCGCTATATCCTGGACCTGGGGCAGAACTTCGCTGGCTGGCTGAAGATCCGTGTACGGGGAAACAGGGCGGATACGATCACGTTGCAGTTCGCCGAAAGCCTGCAGCCCGACGGCTCGCTTTACCTCGCCAACCTGCGCGATGCGATCGTGACCGATAAATATATCTTGAAAGGAGCGGGGCTGGAGGAATGGGCGCCGCGCTTCGTGTATCATGGCTTCCGCTACGTGGAAGTGCGCGGCCTGAACCAACCGCCAGCTTTGAAGGATTTTGTTGGCGAGGTCGTCTATGATGACCTGGAGAACGTGGGGGATTTCTCCTCCTCGAACCAGGTGCTCAACCAGATCCATCGCAACGCCTATTGGGGCATTCGCAGTAATTACAAGGGAATGCCCGTTGACTGTCCGCAGCGCAACGAGCGCCAGCCCTGGCTCGGCGACCGTACGATCGGGGCCCTGGGAGAGAGCTACCTGTTCAACAACCATGCGCTCTACGTGAAGTGGCTGCAGGATATCGAAGATGCGCAACGTCCAGAAGGCGCCATTCCGGATGTAGCGCCCAGCTTCTGGTATTACTACAAAGACAATATGACCTGGCCCGGTGCTTTTCTCACCATTGCCGACATGGTCTACCAGCAATATGGCGATGATGGTCCGATCCGTCGGCACTACCCGGCAATGAAGAAATGGATCAGCTACATGCAGCAGAAATACCGCTCGGCCGACTTCCTGATGACCAAGGATAATTACGGCGACTGGTGCGTTCCGCCGGAGGCGCCCCACCTGATCCACAGCCGTGATTCGAGCCGGACCACCGACCCGAAGCTGATCGCAACCGCCTATTATCATTACCTGCTGC
The DNA here is from genome assembly GCA_966112575.1 of uncultured Chitinophagales bacterium. Lineage (GTDB taxonomy): Bacteria > Bacteroidota > Bacteroidia > Chitinophagales > Chitinophagaceae > Flavisolibacter. Next base: position 1,412 of record CBHWDR010000557.1, on the reverse strand, counting down.
AGCTGATGGAGCGCTTCGCCACGATGAATGGGAAGGAAGCCGATGCGCGCACGTTCGCTGCGGAACGAGCATCCGTGCGCTCCGCTTTCAACCGCAGCTTCTATCACGCCGAGGGATACTATGGGAACAATACCGTGACGGCCAACCTGCTGCCCCTGCGTTTCGGGATCGCTGAGCCGGCCAATGAAGCGAAGGTTTTTGAGCAGGTGATCCAGCGCATCGAGCAAAAGGACGGCGGGCATATCAGCACCGGCGTTATCGGCACCTCCTGGCTCATGCGTGAGCTCTCGGCCCGCGGACGGCCCGATCTGGCCTACCGGCTTGCCTCGAATACCACTTATCCCAGCTGGGGCTACATGGTGCAGAACGGAGCCACCACCATCTGGGAGCTCTGGAATGGCAATACGGCCAACCCGGAGATGAATTCGCAGAATCACGTGATGCTCCTGGGCGACCTGCTCCCCTGGTTTTACCAGCACCTGGGCGGCATCCGTGGTGGCGGGCGCTCCCTGATCCTGCGTCCCGAATTTGATGCGGGCCTGGACTCGGTGAACGTCATCTACAACACCTCGTACGGACCGGTGGGAAGCCGGTGGACGCGATCGGGCCAATCGCTCCGTTGGAAGATCCACATCCCGTTCAACACAAAGGCGCTCGTGGTTTTCCCAACCGGTGAGGAAACGAATATTTCGCGGGAAGGCAAGCCCAATCCGGGACAAGGCATGCGGGCGGTCACCAAGGAAAAGGGCCGGCTGGTTTATGAACTTGGCTCCGGGTCATATGAATTCAGTATAAATAATATTAAATAAAATACATGTACAGAAATTGTTTGAAAAGCTTGCTGCTTGCTTCCTTGCTCATTGGGGGAGCGGCGCAGGCACAGGTGCAGCCGGCTGCTTCGGTAGTCAACGGGCCAGGTTCGAAGGGAGCGGAAGAGCTGAAAGCAAAGGCGGCCGAGTGGGTGGCCTCGCTGCAACTGAACGATGCCGCCAGGGAAGCCCGGGTAACCGATGCGGTGTACAACCACCTTAAACTGGTGCGCACCTGGCACAATGAACATCCGCCGGCGACGGTTCCTGCCGGCATCAACCCGTTGTCGGGCAATAAGCTCTCCGACCTCGAGCGGCAGATCATTGCCACTTCGGCGCAACCGAAAGAATACCACGAGAACCTGATGGCGGCCCTGCGGGCCGATCTCACTCCGGAAGGGGTGGAAGCGGTGCTCGACAAATACACCATCGGGAAGGTCGCCTTTACCCTGCAGGGTTACAAAGCGATCGTGCCGGACCTCACCGTAGAAGAGGAAGCGAAGATCACCGGCTTTCTCAAACAGGCACGGGAACAGGCGATCGACTACAAGAACATGAAAGAGATCTCGGCCATATTCGAGATCTACAAGACGAAGAGCGAGC
>CBHWDR010000556.1:0-2807 GCA_966112575.1 uncultured Chitinophagales bacterium | reverse complement strand
GCAGTGACCATTGACGGCAACAATATTCTCACCGTTTATGATACGATCCGCGGCGTGCGCGACTACTGCATCCGCGAACAGAAGCCTTACCTGGTGGAGTGCATGACCTTCCGCATGCGCGGGCATGAGGAAGCCAGCGGCACCAAGTACGTGCCCAAGGAACTCTTCGATCAGTGGTCGGTAAAGGACCCGATCAAAAACTTTGAAACTTTCCTCATCGCCGCCGGCGCGCTCAGCACATCCGAGATCGAGTCGATCCGCGAAGAGCAGAAGAAGAAGATCGAGCAGGAGCTGGCCATCGGCTTCAACTCGGCCCCGATCGTTGTGGATACGAAGGCGGAGATGCAGGATATTTATGCACCAGCCACACCCGCGAATACGCTCTCTCCCCTCTCCTTGGGAGAGCGGTCGGGGGTGAGGTCTCTTCGGTTTATTGATGCATTAAAGGAAGGGATGAAGCAAAGCATGGAGCAGCATCCCAACCTCGTGCTCATGGGGCAGGACATTGCCGAATACGGCGGCGCCTTCAAGATCACCGAAGGGTTCATGGAGCAGTTTGGCAAGGAGCGGGTGCGGAATACGCCGCTTTGCGAGAGCGCGATCGTGGGAGCTGCCCTGGGATTGAGCCTCGAAGGCTTCAAGGCCATGATGGAAATGCAGTTCGCCGATTTCGTGACCGTGGGCTTCAACCAGATCATCAATAACCTCGCAAAGATCCATTACCGCTGGGGCCAGAAGGCCGATGTGGTGATCCGGATGCCTACCGGCGGCGGGGTGGGAGCGGGGCCCTTCCACAGCCAGAGCAACGAAGCCTGGTTCGTGCATACACCCGGCCTCAAGGTGGTGTACCCCTCTACGCCGGAAGATGCGAAAGGACTGCTGATCGCGTCTTTCAACGACCCCAACCCCGTGATTTATTTTGAACATAAGGCACTCTACCGAAGCGTGAGCGGACCGGTTCCCGACGGCTATTACGAAACGCCCATCGGCAAGGCGCGGCTGGTGCAGGAGGGGGAAGACCTCTCCATCATCACCTATGGTGCCGGTGTGCATTGGGCTGAGGACTATGCGGCTGACCATGGCGAGTTGTCGGTCGACATCCTGGATCTACGCTCCCTCCTGCCCCTCGATTACGAAGCGATCGCCGCTTCGGTAAAGCGGACGGGCAAAGTGCTGCTCCTGCATGAGGATACCCTCATCGGCGGCCTTGGCGGTGAGCTCGCGGCCTGGATCTCGGAGAACTGTTTCGAATACCTCGACGCCCCGATCCTGCGCTGCGCCTCACTGGATACGCCCGTGCCCTTCAACATGGAACTCGAAGCGAATTTCCTGGCAAAGTCGCGACTGCACGAAACCGCGCAGCGGCTACTGGGCTACTGATGAATGATGAGTGATCAGTGATTAGGGTTAATGAGTGAATAGGAATGCGCGTGTACCAAGCGTGTCGATGAAACCCCAATGAATTACTTATAATACCGCTTATGCAAAGGCTGACCGTTTTTCTGCTATTCGCTTTTATCGCTCAGGGCACAGCGGCACAGCGGGGCGACAGCCTGTTAGGTTATTTTTACCAGCATCAGCTTTTGCAGCCATCGCAGGCGGAAAGCCTGAAGGAGATGGACCGGCAAATCATTGAGGAATATGCACGGGAGCTGAAAGAAGTCAAAACGAAAGAAGAAAGGGCAAGGATCGAACAATCCATCGAGGCGATCCGGAAGTATGGGTTCTTTCAAATGGGCCGTCGAAGCGAAGGGCCAACGGAGTGGTCGGATACCTTAAGGACACTTCTGACACAGCTGATCCCCTCGATCCGGGGTTCATTAACCCAGAGTATCCTTCACTTTGCCACCCACTATACCGATTCGGACCGGCTCTACCGGCGCGTGCCGGTCAACGAGCTGCTGCACTACCTCGGGCGCTTTGAGGCTGCAGGTTTGGCAACGAGAAAGGAAGCCGCATATGTTTCACCCTTTATCCGCGATAGTTCGCTCCTCGACTCCTTCAGCGTGGTTCAGGCCCTGATCCAGGCGCATGGCATTTTTGAAGCGTTTTCTCCCAAACGCGTATTCAAACAAACCGAATCACTGATGAAGGCCGGGCTGTTGGACAGTCTGGCCCGGCAACAACTCCTGCAAATGGCCAGGGATAGTATGCTGACGTCTACGGAACCTTTTCTTCGTCTCCTGAAACATACGGTGGTCATCGATCCCGACTCGCTGTCAGATGACCCGGACGTGTATTTCGAGTACCTCCACCGCAGGCTGGCGACCTTAAGCCCCGACCTTAGCTTTACCGATTTCCATTACCGGGTGGAACTCGACAAAGAAGAAAGCTTCGATACTTTCCGTACCTACCGGGTCGTGGCAAACCTGCGGCATTCGGGCCAGGATTATGGATACGAGTCGTATTACAACCCCGACTGGAAGAAAGAAGGCCGTTTAAAGAACTTCGGCAAGTTCGATCCCGATTACTACCAGATCTTCAACAAGATCCTGGCGGATCAGGCTTCTGATCTCCGCCTGCACCTGATCCGGCAGCTGTACCTGGAAGAGGTGCCAATGCCGCAGGTGAAGGACCAGACTCCCTTGCTCGGATTCGTACTCCTGACCCGCGGACAGGAGGCGCAAATGGAATCGGGCTACCTGCCGGTTGGCCGCGAAGATTATTCAGGAAAGATCACGACCAGCAAGGTTCGTAAGGCGCTTGAGCTTTATGATAAGATCGGGCTCTTTTCGCACCTGGAGCCTGAACAGGTAGCGGCCGCCCGGAAGCTCGCGGAGCAAAAAACCATTGGTCACTATTCCGAC
>CBHWDR010000555.1:0-2808 GCA_966112575.1 uncultured Chitinophagales bacterium | reverse complement strand
GTCGGCGCAGACCCGCTGGAGCAGGTTGAAGATCCGTTCCTCGTCCAGCTTTTCAAACACATCATCGAGCAGCAGGAGGGGAGAGAGCTTCTTGTCTTCGCGGATCACGTCCATCTCGGCCAGCTTCAGGGCAAAGAGCAGGCTTTTCCGCTGGCCTTGCGAAGCGATCGACCGGAAGGGCTGCTCGCCGATGAGGAAGATGAGGTCGTCGCGGTGAATGCCACCGGAAGAGCGCTGGATCAGCAGGTCTTTCTGCCTGTTCTGTTGCAGCAGGTCGGCCATTCCGGTCTGGTGCAACTCGGATTCATAGTAGAGGTGAATGTCTTCGTAGCGCTGGCTGATGTCGTTGTACAGCTGCTTGGCCATGGGTAGGAAGCGCAGCAGGAATTCGCGGCGCCGGGCGAAGATGAGGTCACCCTCGCGGGCCATCTGCTCATCGAGGATGTCGAGCACCGACAGATCGCGGTTGTAGTGGTCCTGGTAGGCGCGCAGGAAGGAATTGCGTTGCTGCAGGAGCTTGGTGTAGTTGATCAGGGCCTGCAGGTAGTCGGCATCGAGCTGTGACAGGATGGTATCGATGAACTTGCGGCGTTCTTCCGATCCGCCGATGATGAGTTGGACATCGTCGGGTGCGATGATCACGCAGGGGTAGTGGCCGATATGCTTCGAAAAACGGGTGTATGCTTCGCCATTGATCGAAAACTCTTTCCGGCCGGTCTCCCGCAGGATGCAGACCGCTTTTTCCTCTTTGCCATTGAGGGTGAACTGGCCGTCGATGCGAAAGCCCTCACGTCCTTTGAGCACGTTCTGCGCATCCTGCCGCGCGAAATAGCTCTTGGTGAAACAGAGGTAATGAATGGCGTCGAGGGTGTTGGTCTTTCCAACGCCATTACGTCCGCAGATCCCGACGATCCGTTCGTGGATGCTGAATTCGCGGTGCTCGTAATTCTTGAACTGGAACAATGATATGGAACGGAGAAAAAGGGACAAGCTGGATTCCTGATTAGTGCCCGAAGTTCGCCGTTTGGCCTTAGATGGCAAAGGGGCTCCCGGATCGCGTCCGCACACAAACACTTATTTTCGAAGCGATGCCCCGTCGTCATTTTTACACCTTCGATGCCCTGCGCTTCCTGGCTTTTGCCAAGGTCTTCCTGCTGCATCTGCCGGTGACGGCCTTTCCCTGGTTCAATTTCCTCCGGGCAGGTGGCGGCACCGGCGTCAGCTTCTTCTTTGTGCTGAGTGGTTTTCTCATCACCTATATCCTCCTGGAAGAAAAAGGGCGCCGGGGCCGCATCGACCTTCGAAGCTTCTACCTGCGTCGCGTCCTACGCATCTGGCCCCTGTATTATGCGATGGTGGCTTTCGCTTTCCTGACACCTTTCCTGTTAGCGGCCCTTCATCTCGACGCTTCTTCCGAAGGCTACGCACCGCGGTGGTACATGTCAGTTTTCTTCCTCGAGAATTACGAGATGATCCGCACCGGGGACCACCCCAACGTATCTCCGCTGGGCGTCACCTGGTCGCTTTGTATTGAAGAACATTTTTACCTTTTGTGGGGATTGCTCCTGGCCTTCCTGCCCTTCCGCCGCCTGCCCCTGGTCGCCGGCGGCTTTATCCTTCTTGCCTTCGCCGGCCGGATGGTCTTCATGGCGAAGGGCTGGCCCACGATCGACCTGCTGACCAATATCGATTACTTCATGTACGGTGCCCTGCCCGCCTGGCTGCTCCTGAAATATGGCAGCCGGCTCGAAAGCCGGGTACTGCAGCTGCCGTCACAGTTGAGCGGTCTCTTCCTGACCTTGGTGCTGGGTTATGTACTGATCTCCGGATCGATTTCTTACTCCGGCCAGGCTATGGTCGAGCCCCTGGTCTTCGGCCTTTCCTTCGCAGGCCTCCTGCTGCTGATCCTCCCGCGCGACCCGGCCTGGCGGATCGGCGACCGCAATTGGCTGACCCGGCTGGGCCGGTATACCTACGGGCTTTACCTGCTCCACACCATCGTGATCAACCTCTGTGTGCAACTGGCCCGTCGCAGCGGGCTTTCGCTCGACCGGCCGCTGCCGGCCCTGGCCTTTGTGCTTGCCTGTTTTGCGCTTACGGTATTCCTGGCCTTGCTTTCCTACCATTTGCTCGAACAGCCGTTTATGCGGCTCCGGAAAGGCAGGGAAAGGAGGGAAGTAGCTGATCAGCCGGTTTCCGCGTTTTCCTCGCCGGCGGAAGCTGAAGGGGTAGAAGGGCCGATTCGACCGCCTGAGGGCCGATAGTTTCTGCCAAACCGGCTGATTTCCCGTTCAGTCGGGTTGTATGGATAGCTAAAATCCTTATTTTCGCGGCTCAAATTTCGCCGCCTGTGGCTACAAAATTTTCGAAAGAGACTTATCTGTATTGGTACGAGTTAATGCAGCTCATCCGCCAGTTTGAGCTGATGGCCGAAGAGAAGTATAAAATGGAAGGCAAGATCCGTGGCTTCTTTCATGCCTATGTAGGGCAGGAAGCCATTGCTGCGGGTTGTATGACGGCTACCCGTCCGGAAGACCTGTTCATCACGGCCTACCGCGACCACGGCCTGGCGATCGCCAAGGGCGTGTCGGTCAATTCCTGCATGGCCGAGCTCTATGGCAAGGCAACAGGCAATGCCAAGGGCAAGGGCGGTTCGATGCACTTCTTCAGCAAGGAGTTCAATTTCTACGGTGGCCATGGTATCGTGGGCGCCCAGATCGGAACCGGCGCCGGCCTCGCATTCGCGGAAGCCTATCGCGGTACCGACAACGTGGTGCTGACCTTCTTCGGTGATGGCGCGGCCCGCCA
>CBHWDR010000554.1:0-2821 GCA_966112575.1 uncultured Chitinophagales bacterium | reverse complement strand
CGTAGATCGGCACCACGGCGCAGAAGGAACAGGTGAAGGGACAGCCGATGCTGGCATGATAGGCTACGGTGCGCTTGCCGAGATAGGTCTTGCCGAGATAATGCTGGTCGATCGCATACGTACGGGCCAGCCGTTCGTAGGGCAGCTGCGGCAGCGTGTCCTGGTCGATCAGGTCTGCCTTGGCTGTTTTTACCACCTGACCGTCGCGGAGATAGATCAGGTTCCGGATCAGTTCATAAGGATGCCCCCCTTCGAGTGCATCAATGAGCTGGGGAAATGCGTGGTCGCCCTGTCCGTTCACCACGAAATCGACCCAGCCCGAGCGCAGGACCACCTCGTGCTGGTTGGTGGCGAAGTAGCCGCCCCATATTTGAATGATGCCGGGAAACTGTTCCCGGATGCGGCGGGCAAAAGGAATGGCCTGCCGCAGCTGGGGCCCGGGCATGACCGTGAAGCCCACGTAACGGAACTGGCCGGTCTGCAGGAGGCGCTCGATCTGCGCCCAGGGATCCCGCTCACAGTTGCCGTCGACGATGGTCCATTCGTAGCGTCCCTCCACCGAAGCTGCCACCTGCAGGATCGCGTTGGGGATGCGGTGCTTGGCTTCGGCGCTTCGGGGATTGAAAAGGAGGATCTGGTTCATGGCTTCCGTTAGCAGTAAATACGAAGCGCGGAAAAAGGGGTTGCCTTTGCAGCCAACTGACCTGCCGGCACCCTCGTATTTAAAAGCCATGCACCTCCTCCAGAAGATCCGCAACCGTCTGTTTCCGCCCCTGCCGGTGGTGCACGAGCCTTCTGATGCCTACAACGTCTGGGCTGCTCAATACGACGAGCAGCCGGAGAACCTCATGATGCATCTCGACGAACTTTTGTTCGCGGAGCTGATGCAGGCTGTTCCGCTCACGGACCGCGTGGTGGTGGACATTGGCTGTGGTACGGGCCGGCACTGGCAACGGATCCTGGAACACGGGCCTGCCGAACTGGTAGGCTACGATGTTTCCGACGGCATGCTCACGGAGCTGAAAAAGAAATTCCCCGATGCCCGCGTGCAACTGGTAACCGACAACAGCCTCGGCGCGGTTCGCGATGCCTCGGTCGATGTAGTGCTTTCCACCCTCACCATTGCCCACCTGCCCGATATCCGCGAGGCGATCGCCGCCTGGAGCCGCATCCTCCGCCCGGGCGGGCATTTGCTCTTCACCGATTTTCATCCCGACCTGCTGGCCAGCGGAGGCAAACGTGATTTCCGTTCGGGCAACCGGCATATCATCATCCGCAACCAGGTTTATCCCATTCCCCTGCTCGAGAAGCTGGCCACGGATGCGGGCCTGCAGTATTGCCAGTATAGCGAGCGGGTGATCGACGAGCGCGTGCGGCACTACTACGAAAAACAGGATGCCCTCGATATCTACGAGCGCTTCCGGGGGATGCCCGTCATTTACGGACTTCATTTTACCCGTCCATGATCCTCGAGGGACTACATACCCTTGATGGCGAACGCATCGAACGCCGATTAGGGCCGGGCGATGCACGCATTAGGATGGAAGATGCCCTGATCTTTCCCGGGCTGGTGAATGCCCACGACCACCTGGAGTTCAACCTTTTTCCCCGACTGGGCGAGGGGCCCTATACCGATTACACGCAATGGGGCCATCATATCCATGCCCGGTATGCGCAAGTGATCGCGGAGGTACGGCGCATACCGGAAGATCTACGGGCGCGCTGGGGCCTGTACAAGAACCTGCTTTGCGGCATCACCACCGTGGTTCATCACGGCGAGCGGATCTCGATCCCTGACGCTCCGATCCGCATCTGGCTGGAGGCGCAGACGATCCACTCGGTGCGCTTCGACCGCCTCTGGGCATTGCGGCTCAACAACCCGCGCCATCGGCACGAGGCCTGCATGATCCATATCGGCGAAGGGACGAACGAATCGGCCGCACAGGAGATCGACCGGCTGCTGCGCAGGAACCTGCTGCGGAGGAAACTGATCGGCATTCACGGCATTGCCATGAACCCCGCGCAATCGGCGCATTTCCATGCACTGGTCTGGTGCCCCGACTCGAATTTTTTTCTATTCAACAAAACGGCGCCGGTCGACCAGCTGCGAACCCCGCTCCTTTTCGGCACCGATTCCACCCTTACGGCTTCGTGGGATCTCTGGTCCCAATTGCGTTTGGCAAGGTCCACCCGGCTGCTGACCGATCGGGCCCTGTACGATACGCTTCATGCAAATGCAATCAACGCACTTGGGCTTCCCCGCTATTCGATCAGGGACACACCCGATTTCGTGGTGGCGCGGCGGAAGAGCGACAGGAATCTCGACGCATTTTTCGCCATAAATCCGGAAGACATGCTGCTGGTCGTGGCCGGTGAGAAGATCCGGCTGGTCGATCATCGTCTATCGGACCTGATCCGTCCCTTGGCAGGCTTCACGCAGGTACTGGTAAATGGTGTGGCGAAATGGGTGGAAGGCGATCTTCCGGCGCTTATGGCATCGATCCGGCAACACCATCCCGGAGCCGCTTTCCCGGTTGCACTTCCCGATCGAACAACAGCCCCGATAACCGGTTGACGACATCGCTGATCGTAAAGGGCACCACCGATCGGTACGAATGACGCGCGGCCAACAGTTGCCGGCAGGTGTCGGTCATTTCTTCCAGGCTTGCAACTACCTGCCAGTTGTCGATCGGCTCGTGCATGGGCTGGTGAAAAGAAACCACCCGGGCGCCTGCGGCCAGGGCTTCAAGGCAGACCGTACTGAAGCCCTCGTATGAGGAAGGGTGAAGAAGGATCCTCGAACGAAGCATCAACTGCTGCA
>CBHWDR010000553.1:0-2825 GCA_966112575.1 uncultured Chitinophagales bacterium | reverse complement strand
TGGAGGCCGTGTTTTTCGCCGGGTGTTCAAAACGCTGATAATCCATTACGAACCTAATCTTTACGGATGGTGAATATCCGGAATGGGGGATGAATTGCAGGAATCGTGGGATGAACTGCCGGGCGGGAGGAACAGCAGAATAACGCTGTCGCTTTTTTACACCAGTTCCCCGGCGGAGCCTTTTACCGCAACCTGGGTTTTCCGGGCCTGGTCTTCGCGCATCTGCCGGGCGGTGCGGGTATGGCCGTCGTGGCTCCAACCGGGCGGCTGTACCAGGTACTGGAAGGCGATCTTCAGCGAGCCAGCGGAACGCATCCGGGTAAAAAGCTTTTTCCAGGTCACGAGAGCAACAACAAAGGGATTGTTCGAGGCGATGTTTTCCGTGAGCCCGTATTTTGGACGTTCCTCCTCGGGTTGGAAGCTGCCGAAGAGCCGGTCCCAGATGATGAGGATGCCCCCGTGGTTGCGGTCGAGGTATTTGAGGTCGCTCCCGTGGTGGACGCGGTGGTGCGAGGGGGTATTGAAAATGGCTTCGATGGGGCGGGGAAGCCGGTCGATGGTTTCGGTATGGATCCAGAACTGGTAGATGAGGCTGACCTGCTGCATGAACAGGATCCAAACCGGGTGGAAGCCCACCAGGGGCATCCAGGCCCAGAAAAGAAAAGAGCCGGTGGCATTGCCGGTCCAGGTCTGCCGGAGTGCGGCTGCCAGGTTGTAGTACTGCGAGGAGTGATGGACCACGTGGGAAGCCCAGAACCAGTTGACCCCATGCGAAACCCGGTGAAACCAGTAATAGGAGAAATCGTCGGCAAAAAACAGGAGGACCCAGAACCACCAGGTGCCGGCGTCAAGGGTGAAGAGGCGATAGCGGTAAAGGAGGGTGAAGAGCCCGAAGATGAGGGCCTTTGTGCCGAAACCCACGATCACATTGCCGATGCCCAGCCCGAGGCTGGTCCAGGTATCCCTGCCGGCATACAGGTGCCGGTTCTCCCGGTACGAGAACCAGGCCTCCAGCGAGAGCAGCAGGAGAAAGCCGGGTATGGCGTAATAAAGGAGGGCGGGGGGCATGGATTGAAGTTAGGAAATTTCGGAGCACCCGGCCGGCAGGGATATAAAAGAAAAGTCCCGGCCTAAGCAGGAGCCGGGAGCTTTTTTTGTCTCTCACAAAGCAGAACTATCTTAATAATGCACGGTATTCGTTGGAGTGGCCTTAGTGGCAGTCACATCTATAGACTGTTCAACTTTAACATTCGCTGCACCGTTGTCCGATTTTTTTTCGGAATGCAGGGCGGCGAGGGTAGGTGCCAGCACCAGGGATACGATCGACATCAGTTTGATGAGGATGTTCATGGATGGGCCCGACGTGTCTTTGAAGGGATCACCTACGGTATCACCAGTCACCGAAGCCTTGTGCGGGTCAGAGCCTTTGAAGTACTTCTGGCCGTTGATGTCCACGCCTTTTTCAAAGCTCTACTTGGCATTGTCCCAGGCGCCGCCGGCATTGTTCTGGAACATACCCATCAGCACGCCGCTCACGGTAGCGCCCGCCAGGAAACCGCCGAGGGCTTCCGGTCCGAGCAGGAAACCGATGATGATCGGGGAGATGATGGCGATCGCGCCGGGGAGCATCATTTTCTTGATGGATGCTTCCGTAGAGATCGCTACGCATTTGTCGTACTGGGGCTTGCCTTTGCCTTCCATGATCCCGGGGATCTCGCGGAACTGGCGGCGTACTTCTTCCACCATGGCCATGGCAGCTTCGCCAACCGCACGGATGGCCAAGGAAGAGAAGATGAAGGGGATCATGCCACCGATGAACAGGGAGGCCAGCACATCGGCTTTATAAATATTGATACCGTCCATGGTGAAGCCATTGGCATTCACCACGCCTACATAGGCAGCAAAGAGGGCCAGGGCGGTGAGGGCGGCAGAAGCGATCGCGAAACCTTTACCGGTAGCGGCCGTTGTGTTGCCCACGGCATCGAGGGTGTCGGTCTTTTCCCGTACTTCCTTGGGCAGTTCGCTCATTTCCGCGATACCACCGGCATTGTCGGCGATGGGTCCGAAGGCGTCGATGGCCAGCTGCATGGCAGTGGTGGCCATCATGCCGGCAGCGGCAATTGCCACACCGTAGAGGCCCGCGAAATAGTAAGAACCATAGATGCCGGCAGCCAGGACGAGGATGGGGAGGAAGGTCGATTCCATACCAACTGCCAGGCCTCCGATCACGTTGGTGGCATGGCCGGTGCCCGACTGGCGAACGATCGACAGCACGGGGCGCTTGCCCATGGCGGTGTAGAATTCCGTGATGATCGACATCAGGGTACCTACGACCAGTCCAACCACGATCGCATAGAACACATCCATACGGGTGAATTCAAAGCCGCGGAGGAAGAGTGAGGTATCGGGAAGAATATAAACGCAGAGGAAATAGGAGGCGATAGCGGTGAGGATGATCGAACCCCAGTTGCCCATGTTCAGGGCGCGCTGCACCACGGCTGTGCTGATGCCCGCGTTGTCGCTGATGCGTACGAACCAGGTGCCGATGATGGAGAACAGGATCCCGACGCCGGCGATCAGCATGGGGAGCAGGATGGGAGAAAATCCATTATAGCCGTCGTTGAGGGCAGTTACGTTGCCGCTGGTGCCGCTCACTTCATGACCGAGCACGATCGTGGCGAGAACGGTAGCTACATAAGAACCAAAGAGGTCGGCGCCCATACCGGCAACGTCGCCCACGTTGTCGCCTACGTTGTCGGCGATGGTAGCAGGGTTGCGCGGGTCATCTTCCGGGATGCCGGCTTCTACCTTACCAACGAGGTCGG
>CBHWDR010000552.1:0-2830 GCA_966112575.1 uncultured Chitinophagales bacterium | reverse complement strand
AATACGATCAGCTGAGCAGCGCTGTACAGGAACGAAACGGCCAGCTGGTAGAGAATTTTCGGATTGAGGCTGCTCACGGGGGCTAAGATAGCAGCTTTCAACCGAAAGCCTAGTTGTCCTTCTTCTTCGTGGAGTTCTTCTGCGATTTTTCGTCGAGCTTCTGCTGGTTGGTATTGCCCGACCGGTCACGGAGAGGCTCAGGAACAGGCGCCTGTCCGTCCTCCAGACGCTCATGGAAAACTTTTTCGATATGCACCCACTTGCCGTTCTCCCACTTGAAGCCTTCGTAGTCGCCGTCGGGCACATAATTATAGGCGGCATCTTCCACTTCCATGCCTTCTTCCTGCGGCCCGTCGGGTACCAGGTGGTCCACCAGGATCATTTGCAGCTCGTCGTCGTAATTGATCAGCATGGAGGCCTGCTTCTTGTATTCGGCGTTGTAGCGCACCGTGGCCGCTTTTTTCACAGAATCACGCTCGTAGGAGAAACGGCCGCCGAAAACCGGCAGGTTCTGCTTGTCGAAGCTGAGCACCTCGATCCATTTCATATTGCTGCGCGGCCCGTTCAGGTCGAAGCCGAACAGGGTATAGTAGTTCTTGCCGTTGTGCTGGGTCTTCACCATGTTATAATAAACGGCACCGATCCAGTTGTCCTTGCTACGGGCCGAGTCCACGGGGAAGTCGGTGAACTCCGAATAGTCGCGAAGCGGTACCAGTTTCAGCGAACCATCAGGCGTCCGGTATTGAATGGCGCCGCGCTGGCGCACATAATAATCGTCGAACGAAAGTTGCCAGGTGAAGATGCGGAAGGTCGAATCCGGCGCATAGATATTGCCGATGCCCTTGACCGAATCGAAGGGATAGTAGAAGGAGTTCTTCAGCTTGAGGGCCCGTACCAGGGTCTTGATGAACTGGCTGTCGGCACGCATCCGCATATTCGGCAGGGTATCCACGATCAGCGTTCGCGCCAGCAGCTTGAGGCTGTCCTCTTTTTTACGCAGCAGTTTCTGATCCGTTACTGAGACCTTGCTGACCTGCGCTTCCGCTCCGATAAGGGCGAAAAGAAGGAGGAAAAGGAAAATAAGGGGTTTTTTCACCTGGAATAGATGGTTTACTTGTCTGTTAAGAACGTTTAAAAAGGTCAAAAATTATCTTAAGGTTGGAGAGCCCGGGCAAAATCAGGCAGGGTGGGGAAGACCAGCTCGATATCGGGATGCGGAAAATCCTGGTCCGGGTTGGTGGTCCGGACGAAGACCGTATGGAAACCCGCGGCTCTTCCGAAGCGCATATCGCTGGGCTTATTGCCGACCATGATGCATTTTTCCGGGTCAATGGCAGGGAAGTCCTGCAGGGCCTGGAAGGCCATGCCGGGATTGGGCTTGCGGTTGAACGCCGTCGCCTCCACGTCCGTGCAATAGTAGATGCGATCGATATGGCCGCCCACGATCTCCACTTCGCGCTGCATCTCGTAATGAACGCTCTGCAGCGCCTCTTCGGTCATCAGGCCGCGGCCCACGCCGCGCTGGTTGCTCACAATGATGATGCGCCCGAAGGTTTTCGACAGGCTTTTGAAGGTGTCGAGCACCCCCTTGCTGAAGATGAACTCGCCCCAATGCAGCACGTAGTTACCCACGCGCTCATCGTTGATCACGCCGTCACGGTCTAGAAAGAGGGTCCAGCTCCGGTCTACCTGGCTTAGGTCGAGCCGGCTGCGCTGCAGGTCGGTACCGGCCTTTTCAAAATCCTCAGGGATGCCGATATCGATGAAATAACCTTCCTGCGTGGAACCATAGAACGCACCTTCACCCGCAAAGGCCTCGAGGTAGTCTTTCTCGAAGGAGAATTTGGCAGGCAGGTTGCGCTCCAGGAAACGCCTGCGGTCGACCAGGTAGATGCCACCATTGATCAGGCCTCGTTCGTAATGCTGTTTTTCGCGAAAGCTGCGGATCCGGCCATCGGTGTCCGTTTCCACCACGCCATAGCGATCGAATTCCTTCATCGGCTTCAGCGCCAGGGTACATTCGCTGTTGCGCTCCCGGTGGAGGCTGGCCATTTCTGCCAGCCGGATCCGGAACAGGGTGTCGCCATTGGCCACCAGCACCTGGTCGGATGTGGCTTTGCCGAGGGCAAGAAGGATGCCGCCGCCGGTACCCAGGGGCTCTTCTTCGATCACGGTCGTATAATCAAGGCTCGGGTATTCGCTGCGCAGGTAGTCTTCGATCGTACCCCACATATAGCCAAGGGAGAAGATAAAACGTTGCACCCCCTGCATGCGGAGGGTGTCGATCACGTGTGCGACGAAGGGCCGGCCGGCAACCGGCGCCATGCATTTGGGCAGGTCGGGCACGGCCGAACGGAGGCGGGTACCGAGTCCACCGGCAAGGATGATCGCTTCGTTACTCATGGAAAATAGATTTCCTCTACCAGCTGGCAGATGATATGTCCCAGCAGGATATGGCTTTCCTGGATCCGGGGTGTATCTGCAGAAGGCACGTTGAACAGGAAGTCGGAGAGGGCCTTCATCGAGCCGCCGGTAACGCCCGTGAAGCCGATGGTGGTGATGCCCTTGCCCCGGGCCACTTCAAATGCGCGAACGATATTGGCGGAGTTGCCGGAGGTGGAAAGTCCAACCAGCACATCGCCACCCTGCCCGATGCCGTCGATCAGGCGGGCATAGACCACATCGTAGCTGTAGTCATTGGCGACGGCTGTGAGGTAAGAGGTGTTGCAATGCAGGGCCTCGGCGGGCAGGGCCTTGCGGTCTTTGTAGAAACGTCCGGAGAACTCGGCTGCCAGGTGCTGGGCATCGGCAGCGCTGCCGCCATTGCCAC
>CBHWDR010000551.1:0-2831 GCA_966112575.1 uncultured Chitinophagales bacterium | reverse complement strand
GGTGGCCGTCGTGAACAGGATCTCACCGTTGGGATGCACCTGGATATTATCGGCGCCTCCAACGATGCCCGTAACGTTCAGGGTCATGAAGTTGTTTCCGCCGCCATTGACATTGTACACACTGGTCCGGTTGGAAGCCGTGAACCACATGCGTCCCGTGGCAGGTGCATAGGCGATGGAATTGAAGTTGATCCCCGAGCCCTGGCTCACGACATTGTTTCCCCGGCGTACCTGCTGGTTGCCTACGGTCCATACGGTGCCTCCATTGTCCACGGCAATGGATTCAATGGTCACATTGTTCGAAAACCCGGTTGCACTGTAGAAGGAGGTCCAGGCCGAACCCGTAGGATTGTACCGCGCGACCTCATTGCGGCCATAGATCCAGATATTGTTGGCTGCGTCCTTATACAGCCTGGTATCGCTGTTGAAATCGAGCCGTGAAGGCAGCACGATCGGGCCCGACCAATTGCCCGACGTATCGGTACGGTACATGCGGCCATTGGTACCGAGGTAATACAGCTGGGTGGCTGAAACCGCGACGACATCCTGCATGCCGGTGGCCGGCGTATTGCTCAGCGAACGGAAGTAAGGAGCGGTGATCGGCGCATTGAACGTATAGTCGCCACAGGCGCTTGATGCCTGGATCGTGAGGGTGTAGCTTCCGGGCGCCGCATAAGTCTTCAACGGGTTCTGCTGCGTAGACGTGGTGCCGTCGCCAAAGTTCCAGAGATAGCTGGTCGCATTCGGCACCGCAGCCCTGGAGAAGGCGAACTCGAGGTCATCGGAGGTATAGGTCCAGTTGTTGTTCGGCGCTACCTGTCCACCGCTCACGGTTACCTGTTGGGTGAGCGTGGCCGTATCGCAGTTGCTGGCATTGATCACCGTCAGCTTCACCGTGTACGTTCCCGCATTGGGATAGGTGTAGCTGAGGGTTGGACTATTGCCCGGCGAGGCGGGCAGCACCGTGCCATTGCCCAGGTCCCACTGGAAGCGCGCGGCATTGCGGGAACCGGAAGCATTAAAGCTGACCGCGTTGCAGGAGGTCTGCGTTACGGTTTGCACGGGCACCGGCTTGCGGCAGATGGTCACCGGTGCGGTGAAGAAATTCTCGCCGCAGGCGTTGGTCGCTTTCAGGGAAACAGTAAAGGCCTGGTCGGCTGTGAATACATGCGTAAGCGAAGGGGCAGCCGAAGTGCTGGTGGTCCCATCGCCGAAGTTCCATTGGTAGGTCACCGGACTGGTGCTGGTTGTCTGGTTGGTGAACTGCACCGTGGAATCATTGACGAAACTGAAAATGAATTTAGGAATCGGCAGGCAGCCGGTGATGGTAATGTCTTTCGTCCAGTACGACTGTCCGCATTCGTTGGCCACCGTGTATTTAATGCGGTAGGTTGCAGGGGTGTTGCCGGTGGATGGGTATTGATGCGGCGGCGGGTTGGCGCCGGTGAAGCTGGTTCCATCACCGAAATCCCACTGGTGCGAGGTGATGGTGCCGTTGTAGGAAGTGACCGCACTGAACGTCACGGTTCGCGTAGTCGGGTCGATCTGTTGGGCCACAAAATCCACAAAGGGGATCATGCAGACCGGCTGGGGCTCCTCCAGTTTCTTGCAGGCAGCAAGCAAACAGAGAAAACCCAGCAAGGTTAAGGGTATACCTTTCATAGGTTTCTAGCGTGGTGTTTCGTATGAACAATGAAAGTAGCGAAAAACTGCTAACTTGCCCGGCATTCCGCGCAGCAATTCATCTGCAAATTCTTCCACCAAACTCTGCATAAAAACCAGGCCAGACAATGGCGGGAGATTTTTATGTAGGGTTTGTGACCGTGCCAAACACCCTCGACCTATGATCTTACCCGCGGCCCAGCAGTATCTTGAACTCATCCGTACCGAGCAGCAATCGGCGCTGAGCTTTCTGCGCCCTTTCCGTTTCGATCTGGCCCATCCCCGACCGGGACTGGCACCTTACCTGGAAGGGCAGGCCTCGCTCATCTTCCGTGCGCAGCATAGCGGGCGCGAATATGCGGTTCGTTTTTTTACAGCAGCCGAACGCGACAGCTTCCGCCGGTGGTCGGAGCTCAGCTTTTACTTAAGCCGCAGTACCTTCCCCTGGGCTACCGAGACCAATTTCCTCGAAGAAGAAGTGGTGATCGAAGGTCAGGCCTACCCGGCCTTGCTGATGCCCTGGGTGGAAGCTAAGCCCCTCTGGAACTATATCGATGAACAGGTGAAATCGCCCGAGGCGATGCGGAGGCTGCAACAGAAGATCCTGCTGCTGACCCAACAGCTCGAGAAGGACGGCATCGCACACGGCGACCTCAACCTGGAACATATCCTAGTGAACGAACGGAAAGGCGACCTCCAGTTGCAGCTTATCGGCTATGACGCGATGTTCATTCCTCCCTTTGCAGGTCTGCCAAGCCTCGAAGTGGGCACACCGGGATTCCAGCACCCGATGCGAATGGCCGATGATTTCTACCCGGAGCTGGATCGTTTTTCCACCTGGATCTTTTTGGCCGGACTCGAAGCGCTGGCGATCAACCCCAGCCTCTGGGCGGGCAAGGCCGAAGGGCATTCGCCGGCTTCCCTCCTGTTCTCCTACCGTGACCTCATGGAGCCCGAGCGCTCCCTGGTCTTCCGCAACCTGGAACAGACAAACAGCGAGGCGCTCCGCTTCTATCTCTCCCGCATCCGGCAGTTCGCGGCCGCGTCCGACCTGCGCACGATCGACCGGCCGGAGATCTTTGAGTCTTCGCGGCACCGCAAGCTGACTGAAACGCAGGCATCGCAACCGAAGGCCGCTTCCTCGAGCCGGATCTGCATGTCGTAGCGCA
>CBHWDR010000550.1:0-2847 GCA_966112575.1 uncultured Chitinophagales bacterium | reverse complement strand
TACTGGTCTCCTTCCAAATCCCCGCCCCGGAAAAACCCTGGCCATTATCACCTGACACTTCCCTCCCAATACCCAATACCTCAATATCCGGTACCTCAATACCCTATTACCTCAATACCCAATACCCCAATCCCAAACTCCCCCACCAACCACCGGAGCCTTGCCGAAGGTGGGAATCCCCTTTACTTTGCACCCATGAAGGTGTACAAATTCGGTGGGGCCTCGGTAAGTACGGCAGAAAGGATCCGGAACATGGCAGAAATCCTCGCCTCCCATGCGGGTGAGCCCATTCTGGTGGTCATCTCGGCCATGGGCAAGACCACCAATGCGCTCGAGCAGGTGGTGGATGCTTTTTTCCGGGGCGAGCGCGAAGAAGCCCTACGCCTGTTCCAGGGCATCCGGGACAGCCACCAGGATATCGCCCGGGAGCTGATGGACCAAGTGCCCGAGCGGTTCCCTGATTTCTTCACCGAAGTGGAGTGGCTGCTCCACGACCGTCCGGTGCGCAGCTACGACTATTACTATGACCAGATCGTTTGTGTTGGCGAGCTGCTCTCAACCGCCCTGGTCAGCGATTACCTGAACCATGCCGGTATCGCCAACGCCTGGGTGGATGTACGGGATGTACTGCGTACCGACAACAATTTCCGCGACGCGGGCATTGACTGGAATTATACTTCGGGCAAGGTGCAGGAAGTTGTGCGGCCGCTGTTTGAACAGGCCCCGATCGTGCTCACCCAGGGCTTCATCGGTTCCACCGATGAGAACGAAAGCACGACCCTGGGTCGCGAAGGCTCGGATTATACCGCCGCGGTTTTTGCCAACCTCCTCGATGCCGAAAGCCAGACCATCTGGAAGGACGTACAGGGTGTGATGAATGCGGATCCGAAAAGTTACCCGGAGGCCCGCTGGATCGAGGAACTGAATTATCGCGAGGTGATCGAAATGGCCTATTACGGCGCGCAGGTCATCCATCCGAAGACCATTAAGCCCTTGCAGAACAAAAGCATTCCACTTTATGTCCGCTCTTTCCTGAACCCAGAGGGAAAAGGCACCTGCATCCACAACAACCCGCTCTCCCACCTGCCGCCGATCATCGTGTACAAGCACCGACAGGCCCTCATCGATTTCCGTACCCGCGACTACTCCTTCATAGGGGAAGGCGGCACACCGGCGATCTACCGCGTTTTTTCTTCGCTGAGCTTACGTCCCAACCTTACCCAGAATGCCGCGATCAGCCTGCTCTGCGTAGTCGATGACCACCCCGAGAAAGTGGAATCCCTGGCACTGGAAACCGCAGCTGACTTCGATGTCACCGTCAGCAAAGGGATGACCCTGCTAACGATCCGCCACTATGAAGAAGCCCTGCTGCAAAAACTCATCGCCGGCAAGGAGATCCTGCTGCGCCAGCAGACACCCGAGACCATCCAGCTTCTAATGAGAGATTGAGCAGAGAGAAAGAACGCGGATCAAACGAATCAAACGAATCATCGCCAATGGATTTATTGTTCCGTGTCATCCGTTTATCCATTTCATCCGTGCTAAAAAAAATCCCGACTATTAGTCGGGATCTGCGAAATCGATCAAATCAATTAAATCAGCGGTCGTTATTCGATCGTGAAGCTCTGCTTCATCTTCTTCGCCACCGGTTTCTCATTTAGGATCGCCGGCTGCCACACGGGCATCTGCTCGAGCACGCTGATGAGGTTGTCGTCGAATTCTTCATTTACCCCTTTGAGTACCTTAAAATTTGTTGGCGTACCATCCGCATCCACGATAAATTCGATCAGCAGGTTGGCCTTGGTCATGCCCTTGGGCAGGTCGGCTTTCAAGGCCTTGGCCATCTTATCCAGGTACTGGAGGAAGGAATTGCCTCCGCCCGGGAACTGCGGCCATTGCTGAACAGCATCGGGCGTTTCGGTGATAGTCCGATAGCGATGCTGTACGGGCTCTTTCCTGGGCTTGGGCACCTCGGCCACCACTACTTTTTTTGATAAGCCGTCAAAAACATAATCGCCCCGGTTATTGGTCATGATCACGGGCAGCTGGCGTGTCAGTTCGAAATGATCATACACGCTTTCCAGGCGCTCGGCGAATTGCTTGAGGGAGGCATCGTTCCGGGTGAGTCCCGACAGGTAGTCCACGCTTCGCTTGTTGTTGTAGCGGATCGGGTAGATATGCACGGGAATATAGTCCTGGCCATTGGCTTTTGCATAGGCGGCCATGATGTAGATCTCATCGATCTGCTGGTCGGTGACCGGGATACAGCCTACGGTCACGCAGCTGCCATGAATGTAAATATCACCACCGGGTCGGAGCGAATCGCTCAGGATGCGGTCGGAAAGATTCGGGTAATTGATCCCCAGCGAGAGGTAGTAGGAAGAATTGGGATTGAACTCATTGATGTAATAAAATCCTTCCGGTACCTGGTAATCGCCTTCCATGCGTTTCGGGCCCAGCGTGCCGGCAAGGGCACAGACCCGGTAGCTTTTGAACAGCTGGAAGGGATCTTTGCGGTTGTTCTTCACCCATACTTCCAACTGTCCGTCATACTTGAACGAACGGATATACACATATTTCGCCGGCCAGGCGATACCCTTGGCGGCGAACTGCTTGCGAAGCGTGTCTTCTTTCCTTTTCAGGGCATCGCCCGGACGGGGAAAGCCACGCTGCAGGTCGATGAAGGAGACATTCGTCCCCTGGGCAAAGGAGGATACGGCTATCAATGATGCAATGAGGAATGATGACAGGTTTTTCATTGAATGATAGCGTTTTGTACTACAAAATAGCGCTTTCTATTTCTAAATAAAACGACAAAATCGGTCAGAGATTGCCTCTTTCGGCCTG
>CBHWDR010000549.1:0-2881 GCA_966112575.1 uncultured Chitinophagales bacterium | reverse complement strand
ATACGGAAATGGATGAAGAGCAGCTGCAATTCATCACGACAACGGTTTTAGAATATATCAACCAATAAACAATCGTACGATTATGAAAATCACAGTAGTAGGTACGGGTTACGTAGGTCTTGTGACCGGTACCTGCCTCGCCGAAACCGGAAACCATGTATGCTGCGTCGATATTGACGAGCGTAAAGTAAACAAGCTTCGCAACGGGCAAATCACGATTTATGAGCCCGGACTGGAGAAGCTGTTCGAACGAAACCTGAAGGAAGAGCGCCTTTCCTTCACCACTGACCTCAAAGAGGGTCTCGAGGATTCGGAGATCGTATTCCTCGCCCTGCCCACACCTCCCGGAGAAGATGGATCTGCCGACCTGCAGTACGTGCTGGGTGTGGCCGAGCACATGGGCAAGCTGCTCACCGATTATAAGATCGTGATCGATAAAAGCACCGTTCCCGTAGGTACTGCGGAGAAAGTGCATGCGGCCATCGCCCGCAACTACAACGGTGAGTTCGACGTGGTGTCGAACCCCGAGTTCCTGCGCGAAGGCGTTGCCGTGGAAGACTTCATGAAGCCCGACCGCATCGTGATTGGTACCACTTCCGAGCGTGCCAAGGAAAAGCTCACGGAGCTCTACGCCCCCTATGTTCGCCAGGGCAACCCCATCATCTTCATGGACGAGCGTTCGGCCGAGCTGACCAAGTATGCTGCCAATGCCTTCCTTGCCACCAAGATCTCCTTCATGAACGAGATCGCCCAGATGTGCGAGCGCCTCGGCGCCGACGTGGATATGGTGCGTCGCGGTATCGGCTCCGACGAGCGGATCGGCAAGCGCTTCCTCTTCCCCGGTATCGGTTATGGCGGCTCCTGCTTCCCCAAGGATGTGCAGGCCCTCATGCATTCGGCCAAGGAAGTGAACTACAATTTTGAGATCCTGAATGCCGTCACCGATGTGAACGAGCGCCAGAAATCGCATATCGTTACCAAGATCCGCCGCTATTTCGGCAACGATCTTAAAGGCAAGCATTTCGCCCTCTGGGGTCTGGCCTTCAAACCCAACACGGATGATATCCGCGAAGCTCCGGCCCTGGAGATCATCGACGCCCTGATCAAGGACGGCGCTACTGTTGCCGCTTTCGATCCTGAAGCTATGGCCAATGTAAAGGCTATCGTTGGTGAATCCATCACTTTCTGCGAAACGCCGTACGATTGTCTCGAGAACGCCGACGCGCTGATCATCGCCACCGAGTGGAACGAGTTCCGCACACCGGATTTCGACAAGATGCTCACCAGCCTCAAGGATGCTGTGATCTTCGACGGCCGGAACGTATTTGATGTGGCCACCATGGAGAAGAAGGGCTTCCATTACGAGAGCATCGGTCGTCCTTTAGTGAACCAACCTAAATTTGTGTAATGGCCAAACGCGTTCTGATCACTGGTGGTGCCGGTTTCCTCGGCTCACACCTTTGCGACCGATTCATCAAGGAAGGATATGAAGTGATCGCCATGGATAACCTGATCACGGGCGATCTGCGGAATATCGAACACCTGTTCAAGCTGAAGGAATTTGAGTTCTATCATCACGATGTGACCAAGTTCATTCACGTGCCCGGCAAGCTGGATTATATCCTGCATTTTGCTTCGCCGGCATCCCCGATCGACTACCTGAAGATCCCGATCCAGACCCTGAAAGTGGGCGCGATGGGTACGCACAACTGCCTTGGCCTGGCCAAAGCAAAAGGCGCGCGTATCCTGGTGGCTTCCACTTCCGAAGTCTACGGCGATCCGTTGGTGCATCCCCAAACTGAGGAATATTGGGGAAATGTGAACCCGGTAGGCCCCCGCGGCGTTTACGACGAAGCCCAGCGCTACCTCGAGTCGATCACCATGGCTTATAATAATTTCCATGGTGTGGAGACCCGCATCATCCGCATCTTCAACACCTACGGACCGCGTATGCGCCTCAATGACGGCCGTGCGCTGCCGGCCTTCGTTGGCCAGGCGCTCCGTGGCGAAGACCTGACGGTGTTCGGCGATGGCTCGCAAACCCGCTCTTTCTGTTATGTCGACGACCTCGTGGAAGGCATCTATCGCCTCCTCCTGAGCGACTACGACCTGCCGATGAACATCGGCAACCCCGATGAGATCTCGCTGAAGGATTTCGCCGAAGAGGTGCTGGCGCTTACCGGCCACCGTGTAAAGATCAGCTACAAGCCCCTTCCGGCCGATGATCCGAAGCAACGGAAGCCCGACATCACCAAGGCCCGGTCCATCCTGGGCTGGGAGCCGAAAGTGCACCGTCGGGAAGGACTGAAGAATACCTACGAGTACTTCCAGTCCCTACCGCAAGAAGAGTGGTCGAAGCAACCGAAGGAATTCGTTAGTCAGAAATAACCAAAAACCCCCGTCAGCCGACGGGGGCTTTTTCTGTTCAAAAGTTCAAAAGTTCAACGGTTTAAAAGTTGGGGTCGGACGACAACCCTTGAACTTTGAAACTTTGGAACTCTTGAACTTTCCGTCTATCATTGCACCAATTTTTCAACGAACCACCATGTATCAGGAACTAGTCGATAAGAAACACAAGCTCGCCGTGATCGGACTGGGTTACGTAGGGCTTCCGATCGCACTTGAATTTGCCCGTAAGGTCCCGGTGATCGGCTTCGATATCAATGAGAAGCGCATCGAGCAGATGAAGCAGGGTATCGACCCCAGTAACGAGCTGGAAAAAGAGGCTTTTTCGGGTTGCGACATCGAGTTCACCAATTCCCTTGATGTGCTCCGCGAAGCCCGTTTCTTTATCGTAGCCGTACCCACACCCGTGGATGAGCACAACGTTCCTGATCTTACCCCCGTGAAGCGCGCTTCCGAAACCATCGGCAAAGTGATC
>CBHWDR010000548.1:0-2885 GCA_966112575.1 uncultured Chitinophagales bacterium | reverse complement strand
GGAAGGATGAAGGCCTGCGTGACCGGGCACTGGGCTGGCTGGAACAGCTGGCGCCCGAGCGCAATTCCATCACCGAAGGCTTCCGGGCCCTCGGGGTCCCGAATGAAACGGCTTTCGCTTCCCAGGCCCTGCTGGAGCTCAAGACCCGGTATTGCGCCGGGAAACGCTGCCTGGACTGTGCGCTGGGCCTATCGATACTTCGGGGATAAAAAAAGCCACCAAATTCTGGTGGCTATATTCGTTAACGCACTGCGCGGCATTTTTTATACCGTCCGCTGGCCGCCTGGTCGGGCGTTACGGCACGGCAGGAGAGCAGCACAAGGGCGAGAAAGGCGAGCAGATAAACCGATTTTTTCATAGGGGTGTTTTGAACAAAGCTAGAGCACACGGCCCATTCCGGCCAGCGTAATTTTCGGGTTTTTTTGTGCGTAGAATCCCGAAGGATCGCTGATCTCTGATCGCTGATCTCTGATTTCTGATCTCTGATCTGCAAGACCCATCATCCGTCATTCATTACTCATCATACATAACTCATCGATCACTGATCACTGATCATTCATCACTCATCACCCCAGGCGCCCCAATGCAGGTTTACTTCGATATCGGGGTGAAGGCTGAACTGTACCGGGCAGGTCTCGGCGGTATTGCGGAGGATCTGGCGGGTCTTTTCGTCGGCCGAAACGAGCTGTTCGGGTATGGTGAAGAACATGTTGATCCCGCCAACGCGCCGGGGCTCGGCCTTCATGATCTTCTCCACTTCTGCCTTCATCCCGTTCAGATCGAAACCCATGGTTCGGGCCTTGATCCCCATAACGGTGAGCATGCACGTGGCAAGTGAGGTGGCCATCAGGTCGGTGGGAGAGAAGCGCTCCCCCTTGCCATTATTGTCCACCGGGGCATCGGTCTCAAACGAGCTGCCCGAGCGCAGATGGGTGCAGGTCGTCCTCAAATCTCCTTCATACACAACAGATGATGTCATACTTTTTTCGCTAAATTTACGTTCAACTACTTTATCCCTTTTTTACGTGAAGAAAATCATCCTGTTTGCTATCGTTTGTGCCGCCTCGGCTTCCTCATTCGCCCAGGATTCCACGAATACCCGGAAATCAAGCCGTACCGCCAAGTCGGAGAAACGCCAGCGCATCAATTCCATCACCAAGCAGGAAGAGGAGGGAAACCTCTCTTTCAGCAAGCAAAGCGTATTCGGCGTTCAGCTGCGCACCAACGGTTATGGCGTCTTCTATGAACTCGGAAAGCGCCGCTCACCGCGGTTCACCAACCTGTATACCGTAGAGCTGACCGAGATCAAGCACCGCAAGGAAGACAAGATCGGAGGCGCCGAGAATTTTTTCAGCAATTCCTATATCTACGGCAAGGAGAATAATTTCTACCAGCTCAAGCTGGGCTATGGCCAGCAGTATATCCTTGGCCAGAAAGGCAATAAGAACGGCGTTGCCATCACCCTCAATGTTAATGGCGGACTCAGCATGGGCCTTCTCAAGCCCTATTATCTCCAGGTGCTGGATTCGAACGGCAGCGAGAAGACGATCCGCTATTCCGAAGACACGGTGGCCTTCCTTGACCGGGGAGCGATCGTTGGCGGCGGCGGGTTTACCAAGGGTTGGGGCGAGCTGAAGCTCAAGCCGGGCGTTTTCGTCCGGTCGGCCCTCCGTTTCGATTTCGGCCGCTACAACGAGAAAGTGAATGCCCTTGAAGTAGGCATCAGCCTCGAATACTATGCGCAGAAGATCCCGATCCTCCTCCTTAATGACCCCAAGGGCCTGTACTTCCAGGGACACGTGGCCTATGTGTTCGGCGGAAGAAAGAGATGAGTGATCAGTAATCAGTAATAAGAAAGAGGGGGCAGGCGGTTTGCGGACAGCCTTTTCCCTCTTTTTTCTCTTAATCCCTCTTCGCCTACCTTTGCCCTGCCAAATTTGTGAACATGATCGAACTTCCTGTGGTACCGGCATCCGAGCCCACCAAACGCAATAAACCCGACTGGCTCCGTGTAAAGCTCCCGATCGGCGAGAGCTACAAGCATGTCCGCAGCCTGGTGGATAGGCATAAGCTGCATACCATCTGCGAAAGCGGTAATTGTCCCAACATGGGCGAATGCTGGGGCGCCGGCACCGCCACCTTCATGATCCTCGGCAATGTATGTACCCGCAGCTGCGGCTTCTGCGCCGTGGCTACCGGCCGTCCGGAGCCCGTGGACTGGGACGAACCCCAGCGCGTGGCGGAAGCCATCCACCTCATGAAAGTAAAGCACGCCGTGATCACCTCGGTAGACCGCGACGAGCTGAAAGATGGCGGTTCCACCATTTGGCACAACACGATCAAGGCGGTGAAGCTGCTGAACCCCGACACCACCCTGGAGACCCTGATCCCGGACTTCAAAGGACAGAAGGACCAGATCCAGCAGCTGATCGATGCGGCTCCGGAAGTGATCTCACACAATATTGAAACCGTAGAGCGATTGACCCGACAGGTGCGTATCCAGGCCAAGTACTGGCGCAGCATGGAGGTGATCAAAACCCTCAAGGAAGGCGGCCGCCGCACCAAGAGTGGCATCATGCTGGGCCTCGGTGAAACGAAAGAAGAAGTGGTTCAAACCCTCCGCGACCTGGCCCATGCCGGTTGCGACGTGGTCACACTCGGACAATATCTCCAGCCTACCAAGAAGCACCTGGCCGTTCAGCGCTTCGTTCATCCCGACGAATTTGCCGAGTACCGGGAAGTAGGTTATTCGCTGGGACTCGACTATGTGGAGAGCGGCCCGCTGGTACGCTCGTCCTACCATAGCGAGCGCCACGTGATCCCGGGCATCGGTCGGCAGGAATGGCTGGCCAGCCAGGCAACGGCATAAACGATTTTTCATAGAT
>CBHWDR010000547.1:0-2887 GCA_966112575.1 uncultured Chitinophagales bacterium | reverse complement strand
CTTGCTCATTGGATGGGCTGCTCTCAGGCTGCTGAGCGCTACGAACAGCAGGACCAAAACAGACAGGGTGACTACGCTTACGAACAGTATGTTTCTAAAGGGCAGCTTCTTTCTGCCTGCCAGGAACAGAACGAGCAGGAAGAGTGCCACCATGGGAGCGTAGAGGATTTTGACCAGGGCAAGTCCGATCAGGGCCAGGGGCAGGAGGACGTATGTTTTCCTCTGGGCCCGGCCGGAGAGCAGATCCTGCATCAGCAGTAGCGACCAGAGAAGCAGGCTGGCCGCCAGGGTGTCTTTCGGGCTGGAGCCGGTTTCGAAAAGGAAGAGAAAGAAGCCCGTGGCAAGCAGCATCAGGTTAACGATCCAGGCTTCCTTCAGCAAGCGCAGCGCCGCCGTGCGCAGGGCAAGGAGCAGTGAAGTCCAAGCCAGGACATCGAGGATCACGGACACCAGGTAGGGCGAGCGCGTAAGCCAGAGGAAAGGCATGGCCAGCACCGGGTAGAGCGGGGAAAAGGCGGCGTTGTTGAAAAAATACTGGGTACCGGGCTGGCCGGCATAGTTCACCGGTTCGAGCAATCCACGTCCCCCGATCGCCGATCGTGCCATCAGGAGATAAAGTGATTTGTCGCCACTGAGGCTGGTGCTGATGATGGCGACGGTGACCTTGTTCAACCAGGCCAGCAGCAAGCAGATCCAACCGGCCCTGCGCGTGCCGAGGTGACGGGCGAAGAATTCGGTGATGGCGGTGAACTCGGGAAAGCGGAACATCGGAAGTGAAGATAATCCTTCATGCGCGCCCTTTCCTATGCCAACCTGATCGCGGCGCCGGACGAAGCGGCCGTCAATGATGTTTCGCGGTATGTGGTGGTGCAGCCGGGGGGAGGAACTGGACTGGATACGTGATCAAAAACATCGAGTTTATTAAGGGATTTTCTTATTTTAACATCAGCACAATAATCAAATTTAATTCGTGCGCAAACATTAATGAAGCCAAGAGCCCTTGTTTTTGCCAGCCTTCTGTTAACACTATCTGTTTGCATCTCCTGCTCCAAGCCATCCGGTGAATCAGGTTACGAAAGTGCCGTGGGACTTCGACTTGACGGCTTCCGCATTGATATATATGGTCTTCCGAACTCGGCTACAGCGCATTACGATTCGATTGGCCGACTTATGCGTTTTCAACATAGTGCGGATCCATCTGTAGGAGGATTTGTAGGAAGCGAGATCACCTATAACGGGAATCAAATTCTCATTCGATATGTAAGTCCTTATCCACCATTCATTGCCTCTGGCGAGATGAAGTCGGACACCGTTATCTTAACGGTTGGCTCTTCCGGGCATATAACCCGGCGTATCCAATATACACAGGTTAAACTTGTTTTCGGCTGGGATACGGTTGCCCGCAGGCTTACGTCAGACACGGTTGATTATGCCTACGATACGGATGGTTTTCTAACGCAATCCACCTCAAATCGCTATTACCGGACCTGGGAACGAGGTGTGGCAGGTCCGAGAACAACTCTTCACTCGACCAAACGAATTGCCACATATATGTATGCTGCGGGCATGCTTACGCAAGCCAATTTCGAGCAGGTGGAGTTTAATCAGGACTCGGCATCGACCATCAGCATGCGAACAACCGGAAGTTCTATTTATGGATATGGACGGAGGTATCGAAACGCTTTCGATTACTCAAGTGCCGTTCTTGCCAGTGAAATGGAGTTAAGCTTTCCGGGCTTTCCGGTCAGCAAAGAACTGCTCTACCTGCCTGATACGGAAACCACCACTGCTACTTCTCTGGTGCTACCTTCAGGCCCTCCGACTACGACAACGAATTCGTCGCGGGCAATTTACAGGTATCATCGAAACGGTCTGATCGAAACCGCTTCGATCGGATCAATTGCCGAAAACCATTTTACGTATCGCAGACTATAAGCTTTGGCAGGCTGGCTGCAAGTTGTGGCGGTTTGTGTTTTTCACATCTTCCGGAGCGGAGTCCAGTGAAAACGGCAACAGGCAAGCGTTTGCAAAGAAATTTGATGTGTACAAGTTCATTTGTAAATTTGACGCCCTTCAACTAAACAAAACGCATATGACTATTCCCGTTGTCGACCTCTCCGATTTTCTCAGTGGCGATGAGACCCGAAAGCAAAAATTCGTGCAGGAACTGGGCCGGGCCTATGAGGAAGTGGGTTTCGTGGCGGTTAAGAACCACGGTATTCCCGACGACCTGATCGCCGACCTGTACAAATACGTGCAGCAGTTCTTCGCCCTGCCTTCCGAGGCGAAGCTGAGCTATGAGAAGAAAGAGCTGGCCGGTCAGCGTGGCTATACCTCCTTCGGCCGCGAGCATGCGAAAGGCTTCGATGCGCCGGACCTGAAGGAGTTCTTCCAGTTCGGCCAGACCGTGGAAGACAACGATCCGATCAAATCGGAATATCCCGATAACGTACAGGTGAGCGAAGTGCCGCAATTCACCCCTACCCTCTTCAAGGCTTACCGCAACTTCGAGAAGTCGGGTACCTCCCTGTTGCAGGCGATCGCGCTTTACCTGGGCCTCGACGAACATTATTTCGACAACTACGTACACAATGGCAATTCGATCCTGCGTGCCATCCATTATCCCCCGATCAGCTCCGAGCCCAAGTCGGCCATCCGCGCCGAGCAGCACGAAGACATCAACCTCATCACCCTGCTGGTGGGCGCTTCCGCCGACGGCCTGCAGATACTGACCAAGCAGAACGAATGGGTGGGTGTAACCTCGCTTCCCGAGCAGATCGTGGTGAACGTAGGTGATATGCTGCAGCGTCTGACCAATAATAAATTACGCTCCACCACTCACCGTGTGGTCAACCCGCCGCGGGAGCTCTGGGGTACCTCGCGCTTT
>CBHWDR010000546.1:0-2892 GCA_966112575.1 uncultured Chitinophagales bacterium | reverse complement strand
CATGGAGCTGGGTGCGGCCTTCCTGCTGACCAGTCCCGGTCCCAAGATGATCTGGCAGTTCGGTGAGCTGGGCTATCCCTATTCGATCAATACCTGCGAAGACGGAACGGTGAACAACAACTGTCGCCTTTCGCCCAAGCCCATCCGCTGGGATTACCTGGCCGACCAGCGCCGCCGCAACGTGTATACCGTGTATGCGAAGCTGAATGCCCTGCGCCAGCACCCCTGGTACCGCGACGCCCTGATGGCTGGCGCCACCGAGCGTGCGCTCTCGCAGGGTTTCAAATGGATCAAGGTGACCACGCCGGGCGATACCTCCGACCTGGTGGTGGTCGGCAATTTCGATGTGACCCAGCAAGGCGGACTCGTTCAGTTCCCCACTGCCGGTACCTGGTACGACTACCTGAACAACACACAGCTGACCACTACGGGTGCCCCGCAGTCCATTACGCTGGCGCCCGGTGAATACCGCGTTTACCTCAACCGCAACGTGAACGCCTCCACGCCAACGCCGGTGCCGAATGTGCCCGCTGCCGACCAGCTGTCGGTGCGCGCCTGGCCCAACCCGGCCCGCGACCTCGTAACGCTCAGCCTCAACCTGCCCCAATCGGGTAGCGTAACCGTAGACCTGTTCAATGTCTCCGGTCAGTCAGTGGGACGCCTTTATAATGGCTTCCTTGCCCGCGGCGCCCAGCAGATCCAGCTCAATACCCAGCCCGTAGCCCGCGGCGTCTACTACCTGAAGCTGACGACCCGCACGGGAATTAAAACCATTTCCGTAACCTTACACTAATTGAATCGAACATGACAGCCCTGCTTAAGAATGCGGCCCTCGAAAAAAGCAGCCACCTCGAGTATTTCAATATAGGCGTCTCTGTAGACTGCGTGATCTTCGGGTACGACGACAAGCAGCTTAAAGTGCTGCTGATCAAATCTGACCTGGAGGAGTTCGAAGGGATGTTCTCCCTGTTGGGCGACCTCGTTCGCCCCGATGAGGACCTGGAGGAGGCGCCCTACCGGGTACTGCGCCAGCGTACCGGCCTCCATGACGTGTACCTCGAGCAGGTGCAGACCTTCGGCAATATCGGCCGCCACCCTTCGGGACGCGTTATTACCACGGCTTATTATTCCCTGGTCAATATCAAGAGCCACAAGCTGCAGCTGACCGATAACGAGCTGGCCTGGCATGCCGTGGACGAGATGGAAAAACTGGCCTTCGACCACAAGCTGATTCTCGATACCTGCCTGCAGCGCCTCCGTGAGAAAGTGCTGGAGCACCCGGTGATCTTCAACCTGCTGCCCGAGAAGTTCTCGCTCCGGGAGCTGCAGGATCTTTACGAAGCCATCCTGGGCGTGGAGCTCGACCGGCGGAATTTCCGGAAGCGCATCACGCTGAAGAACTGGCTCGTGGACCTGAACGAGATGGAGGAGGATGTGCCACACCGCCCGGGCAAACTCTATAAGCTGCGCACCCAGCTCAAAAGCTCGGGGCGGCCGGTTCGCACCGCCAAGGTCGCGATCTGAATTTTCAGCCCCGCAAGGGGCTTTTTTGTTCCCGGCAGCCCCTTGCCGGAAGCTGATAAAAATCATCTAAGCTTTCGAAACCCGCGTCCCATAAGAGTTAAACAAATAGGGGCGATATTTTGGCAGGTTAAAAAAATGCCAAGAAAATTTCTCCTTGAATTAAAAAAGTTCTAAAATTGTGTCTTCGATACACATTCGAAAAGTTGACGACTGCTTTACCTCTTTATCTAAATAAACAATAAGGATTGCTTATGAACCTGAGAACATTGCTTCGCTTGATTGGGTTACCCCTGTTCCTGCTGTTCTCCTTTGCCGCCCTGGCTCAGGATAAAACAGTGACCGGACGAGTAACAGATACGGCCGGCCGAGGAATCTCCGGTGTATCAGTTAGCGTGAAAGGGAACGCCTCCCGGGGAACCACCACCACCGAAACCGGTGATTTTTCGCTTTCTGTTCCATCCGGTGCTACTGCGCTGGTATTTTCTTCCATCGGCTATGGCACCCGTGAGCTGCCCATCAGCGGCAACGTAGTGAACGCCACGATGGTTAGCGCTTCCGGCAGCCTCAACGAGATCGTGGTGATCGGTTATGGTACCCGTCAGAAAAAAGACCTGACCGGTTCGGTAACGACCATTTCGACCAAGGATTTCAACCGCGGTCAGCTGACCACGCCCGAGCAGCTTATTGCCGGCAAGGTGGCCGGTGTGCAGATCGTTTCCAACGGTGGTGCACCGGGATCCGGTTCCACCATCCGCATCCGCGGCGGCGCTTCCCTGAACGCTTCCAACGACCCGCTGATCGTAGTGGACGGAGTGCCCCTGAACCAAGGTGGCATTTCGGGTTCGGCCAACGCGCTTGCGCTGATTAACCCCAACGATATCGAGACCTTCAACGTACTGAAGGATGCCGCCGCTACCGCCATCTACGGCTCGCGCGCTTCCAACGGGGTGATCATCATCACGACCAAGAAAGGCCGCAAAGGCAAGCCTACCGTGAATTTCAGCACCCAGGCTTCGGTAGCCAATAACTACCGTAAGGTGGACGTGCTCACGGCCGACGAGCTGCGCGACGTGGTGAACAAGTCGACCAACAACGCCGCCAAGGCCCTCCTCGGCACCGCCAGCACCGACTGGCAGGACGAGATCTACCAGAATGCCTTTACCACTGATAACAACCTCAGCGTGGGTGGCTCCGTAGGTGCCGTTCCTTTCCGTGTTTCGCTGGGCTACCTCAACCAGGACGGTATCCTCAAGACCGGCAATGTGCAGCGTACATCTGCTTCGCTGAACCTCTCGCCCTCTTTCTTTAAGGACTACCTGCGGGTGAACATCAGCCTGAAAGGTTCGCAGAGCAAGAACCGCTTCGCCA
>CBHWDR010000545.1:0-2892 GCA_966112575.1 uncultured Chitinophagales bacterium | reverse complement strand
AAGCAGGAATTTTACACCACAATTCAACGCATATGAAAATCGAGCAGATCTATACGGGCTGCCTGGCCCAGGGTGCCTACTTTATTGAAAGCAATGGCGAGGCCGTGGTGATCGACCCGCTGCGCGAAGTACAGCCTTATCTCGACCGGGCAGAAGCCTCTGGGGCACGGATCAAATACATTTTCGAAACGCATTTCCACGCCGACTTCGTTTCGGGCCACGTGGATCTCGCCCGGCAAACCGGCGCCACGATCGTTTATGGGCCCACGGCCCAACCGGCTTTTTACGCCCACGTGGCAGCAGATGGCGAGCTCCTGAAGATCGGCAACATCAGCTTTGAAGTGCTGCATACGCCCGGACATACCATGGAAAGCACCTGCTTCCTGCTGATCGATGAACAGGGAAAGAAAACCGCGCTCTTCTCCGGCGACACGCTCTTCATTGGCGATGTGGGTCGACCGGACCTTGCACAGAAAGTGAAAGCCGAGCTCACACCCGAGATCCTTGCCGGTCATCTTTTTGATTCGCTGCGCCACAAGGTCATGCCGCTCAACGACGAGATCATCGTTTACCCGGCACATGGGGCCGGCAGCGCCTGCGGCAAGAAAATGAGCCGGGAAACCACCGATACCCTCGGCCATCAGAAAGCGACGAACTACGCGCTTCGTCCCGAACTCACGCGCGAGGAATTCATCCGGGAAGTGCTCAACGGGCTTACGGCGCCGCCGCAGTATTTCCCCGCCAATGTGCTGTTGAACATCCAGGGTTACGAGCGGATCGACGAAGTGATGAAGCGTGGATTGCAACCCCTGGGCGTAGAAGCATTTGAAGCCGCGGCTAACGAAACCGGCGCCCTCATCATCGACACCCGCGATGCGCAGGTGTTTGCGAAAGGCTTTATTCCCAACGCGATCAATATTGGTCTCAACGGCAATTTCGCCCCCTGGGCCGGCACGCTGATCCCTGATGTGCGACACCCCCTGCTGATCGTGGCGGATGAAGGCCGCGAAGAAGAAGTGATCACTCGACTTGCCCGGGTAGGCTACGATCAAACGCTGGGCTTTCTGAAGGGTGGGTTCGAAGCCTGGCAAGCAGCGGGACGCGAAGTGGATACCATCCGGTCGATCAGCGCGGAGGAGCTGGCGGCCATCGTGAAAGCCGAAAACCCGCCCGTGGTGGACGTACGCCGCCGGAGCGAATTTGAAAGCGAGCATATCGAAGGCGCCGAGAACGCACCGCTCGATTATGTGAACGAGAGTATGCTGAAAGTGAACCGGGAGCAGACGACCTATATCCATTGCGCTGGCGGCTATCGCTCGATGACCTTTGCCTCGATCCTGAAATCCCGCGGCTACGACAAAGTGGTGAATGTTGCGGGCGGCTTCAAGGCGATCCGGGAGACCGGCCTTTTTCCCCTTACGGAATATGTGCAACCGACCACCGAACTCTAAACCATTGAAACCATGGGATTCTTTCAACAGCTTTTCGGCGGCCCTTCGAATGAGCTGAAGCAATTGCTCAGCGAAGGCGCCGTGATCCTTGATGTGCGCACGCCGGAAGAATACAATGCCGGCCACATCAACGGCTCGAGGAACATTCCGCTCGACACCCTGCCTACCCGCCTCAACGAGATCCGGCAACTGAAAAAACCGGTCATCACCGTCTGCCAGAGTGGGATGCGCAGCAGCACAGCCAGGTCCTTTCTGAAAACGCAGGGCATCCAGGTGACCAACGGCGGATCCTGGTCTTCCGTGAAGAAGCTGGTACACTAACTTCGAAAAACAACAACCAACAGATGAATGCATTCTGGCAACAGCCCTGGCCCTGGTATGTGGCCGGCCCGCTGATCGGGCTTACCGTGCCCCTGCTCCTTTTGCTGGGCAACAAGGCCTTCGGCATTTCCTCATCGCTGCGCCATATCTGCGCAGCCTGCCTGCCTTCGAGGATCCCGTTTTTTCAATACGACTGGAAGAAGGAAATATGGAACCTGTTCTTTATTGCCGGTATTGCCATTGGTGGATTTATTGCCCTGTATGTCCTGGGGCACCAGGCAGGCCCTGTAGATGCGCGGCTGGCCAGGGAGCTGGCCCAGTACGGCATCGCCGAACAGCAGCGCCTTTCACCGGTGGAGATCTTCAGCTGGGGGCAGCTCCTGACGCTGCGTAGCCTGGTACTGATCGTAGGCGGTGGCTTCCTCATCGGTTTCGGCACCCGCTATGCCGGGGGCTGCACGTCAGGCCATGCCATCATGGGACTGTCGAACCTGCAATGGCCTTCACTTGTAGCCACCGTCTGCTTCATGGCCGGCGGCTTCCTGATGGCCAATCTCTTCCTCCCCTTTCTGCTTCGCCTTTAAATGACCAGTATGACCTCAAACAGCCAGACAGCCATCGATACCAACACCGATTTTGAAGTCCGCTCGCTCGATGCCATCTGCATCAACGAATCCGAGCTGAAGCATCCCTGGTGGCACAATGGCAAATACCTCGCAGCCGGCATACTATTCGGCATCATCCTCATCAAATCCGAAGTGGTTTCCTGGTTCCGCATCCAGGAGATGTTCCGGCTGCAGAGCTTTCATATGTATGGCGTGATCGGATCGGCCGTGGTCACGGGCATGCTCTCCATGCAGCTGATCCGTCGCCTCCGCCTGAAGACGATCTATGGAGAGCCGATTCACGTGGCTTCGAAGAAATTCAACAAGGGACAGGTCTATGGTGGACTGATCTTCGGATTTGGATGGGCGATCACAGGCGCCTGCCCCGGGCCACTGTTCGCACAGGCGGGCGCAGGCATCACCGTGGCGCTCGTGATGATCACCAGCGCCATCGGCGGAACCTGGGTCTATGGACGCTTCCGCGACCGGCTACCACATTAGTCCGCGCGCTTCTT
>CBHWDR010000544.1:0-2899 GCA_966112575.1 uncultured Chitinophagales bacterium | reverse complement strand
CCGGATGAAGAGCATCTGGTTAAGCGCTACCCCGGTGAGGGCGCAGAAGGCAAAGCGGCCCCAGTGTTTGCGCTGGATGCCGGCGCCGGTCTTGCCCAGGAGCCAGATGAGCCAGAAGAGCACGAGCGACATGCCCACCCGCAGCACGTTCATCGCGAAGGGCGGTACGAGTCGCGGCGAGATCAGCTTGATCATGCTGAAGTTGAATGCAAAGAAGAAATTGGTCGCGAGAACAGCCAGGTGCGCACGGGTCGTCGATTTCAAGAATGCCGGTTTAGCGGGCGAAATTCGGTAATTAGCGAATTCGAAAATCGGGAATTCGAGGATAGGGCTCCATGGGACATGGTTCGCACCGGTTTTTTGAACCACGAAGACACAAAGGCACAAAGAGACACAGAGGTTTTTGTTTAAAGTAATCTTTTCCTAACAGTTGTCTTCAGGCTTTTTGGTGCGAGGCACGGATCATTTAGAAGTATTTCCCCTCGACATTCCTTGTTCCTTGTTCTTTATTCTTCATTCGCCCCAGCCACGCGGCAACGGTGCTGTCCAGGTGGGAAGAGGCGCCTGGGAAGGGCCGGTAGCGAAATGCTTGAGCTGCCGATAGGGCCTTGGACAGGTCGAATCCGGGTTGGCGCGTGGTGTAGGCCCAGCCGGAATCCATGAGGTGACGGGCGAGGTACTCCTGTTCGGTTTGGCCGGGGGTCGGGATGAGGATGCTTTTTTTACCGAGGGCGGCGAGGTCCATCACGGTGCTGTAGCCGGAGCGGGCGATCACCCATTCCGCCTTCCGCATTTGCTGTTGAAGTTCGGCCGCCGGGAGATGGTTGAATACCTGCACATGGGGGCCGAGGTCGGGCGTTTCCGTGGCGCCGGGGAGTCCGCGTACGAGCGTGGCCGCGAGGCTGGTGGTCAGCAGGCCGGCCGTGAGGAGCGATTCCAGGAGCGTACGCTGGGGCTCGGGACCCGAAAGAAGTACCAGGATGCCGGAACTTTTACCGCCTTCGCTTGTTCGCATTCTCGACTGGGGTCCGAGGTACCGCACCGGTATCGCCGGCTGCTTCCGGGGGTGGGAGAGGGTGCCGGCGAGACCAGGGCTTTCGGGTTCGTCCGGGACCCAGCATTCGGAGAAGCGGTTGATATACCGGTAGTTGAGTTTCTGGAGCAGGGCGTCAGCCCAGGTTCCGAGGCCGGTGCGGATCCGGAGCTGGTGGGTCAGGAAAACCGAGGGAATTGAGGGATGCGAAAGGCCGTAGCGGTTGTCGGAGATCAACCCATCGATCCTGCGTTCTTTTACGAGGTTGCGGAGGCGGTGATTTTCCTGTTGGATGCGTGAAAGAATTTTCGGAATTTGTCTCCCCATCGTCCAGGCGAGCTGCCAGCGATGCCGGGCATACCGGATGCCGTAGCCTTCGAGGGAAAGGAACTCCAGGCCGGGAAATTCGGTACGGAGGAGCTGCCCGGGGGCGCCGCCGGCAGCGATCACCGGCTCGGCTCCGTGGCGAAGAAGGCTGTGGATCACCGGAACGCAGCGGGTAGCGTGGCCGAGGCCCCAGTCGAGCGGGGCAACCAATATCCTGAGTTTCAACCCGTTTATCGGTTGATCCATGTTAAAATTTGAGCCGGTGGGCAATGGAGATACGAAAGCGGGCAACAAAATAGTTTAATTTAGAAAACCACTTATGAAGAAGTTTGTTTACATGGCATTGTTCTTGACTCTGATCGTTGGCACATCCTGTTCCAAGAACTATTACTCCGGCTCCGGTAAAGGAAGCAATTGCGGATGTCCGAGTAAAAAAGGGATGGTCGGCTATTAAAATGGCTTGCGATGAAAAATTATGATCGTGATTTACTGGTCCTTTATAAGTCGGACGATTATAGCGACGACCTGCTGCAACGTGAGGTAGAATGCCTGCATGCGTTGCTCCGCAGCGTGGAAAAGGATACGGTGTTTTGCCAGGCCCATGAGCTGGCGAAGCGCAACCGGATCACGAGCAAGGCCCGCGCCATCCTCCGCGCCACCGAGCGGGCACAATTGAAGCCCTTCCATTTCCTCATCAATAAGAATTGAACGCAGATTGATTTGATTGAAGGGATTTCGCAGATCGGTCTCGAATCATGCACGCATCCCTCTCATAGCAGAATACCTACTTCTTCATTGCTTGTTCCCGACTTCGCTGAAGCTGCGGCGGGAATGCTTTATTCTTTATTTATTCTCTTTCCCCATCTCTTATCTCTTAGATCTCTTAGCCTACATTTGCGGCTGATTTCAACAACATGAAACTTTCCCATCTGGCAGAGACCCTGATCGGCTCTGAGATCGTGAAGCTGGGCGGCGAGATCCGCGAGCGTATCAGCAAAGGAGAACGTATTTATAATTTTACCGTAGGCGATTTCGACCCGCAGATCTTCCCGATCCCCCAGGAGCTGGAAGACCATATCATCGAAGCCTACCGGCAGAAATACACCAACTATCCTCCCGGGGAAGGTTCGCTGGAGCTCCGCAAGGCGGTCAGCACCTTCATCAGGAAGTACCAGGGCCTCGAGTACAATACCGACGAGATCCTCATCGCCTCGGGCGGCCGGCCGCTGATCTATGCCCTCTTCCGCGCCGTGTGCGACAAGGGCGACAAGATCCTCTATGCCGTGCCTTCCTGGAACAACAATCACTATGTGCATTTCGTGGAAGGCGAGCACGTGGTGGTGGAGGCAAAGGCGGAGAACAATTTCATGCCTACGGCCGATGATCTTCGACCGCACATCGGCGAAGCAACCTTCCTCTGCCTTTGCTCGCCCCAGAACCCTACCGGCACCACTTTCCGCAAGGAAGAGCTGCAGGCCATCTGCGACCTTGTGGTGGAAGAGAATGACCGCCGGCAGGATGGCCGCAAGAAGCTTTACG
>CBHWDR010000543.1:0-2902 GCA_966112575.1 uncultured Chitinophagales bacterium | reverse complement strand
CCGGAAGCCCTTCTCGATGGAGGAGCTGATTGTGCGGATCGACAATGTGCTCAAGAACCGCTCCGATGCGCCCCCGGCAGAAGAAGTGGACGAAGTGGCCATCGGTGGCTTTCTCTTCAACCTGCGTCGCCAGACCCTGACCCATAAGGGCGAGCTGCGAAAGCTTTCCTACCGCGAAAGCGAGCTCCTCCGCCTACTCTACGAGAACCGCGACAAGATCGTGGAGCGCTCCGAGATCCTCACCCTCCTCTGGGGCTCCGATTCGTTCTTCAACAGTCGCAACCTCGATGTCTACATCACCAAGCTGCGGGGCTACCTCAAAAGCGACCCTTCGATTGAAATTATCACCATCAAAGGCATCGGTTACCGTTTCGTGATGGGCTGATGGCCCGTTTTTTTAACGGATGCCGGCATGCCTAACCCCTCCCGTTTCCGGCGCTGGCGCCGGGTCATGCTCTGGACCGCCGGTACCCTCACCGTTCTGTTCCTCGGCCTGATCCTGTTTGTGAACCGGATGATGGAGCCCCTGCTCCGCGACCGGCTCCACACCCTGATCATCCAGGGTTCCGACAGCCTGTATGTGTACACGCTTGGCGACCTGAAAGCCAATTTTTACGGAGGGGATGTAGAGATCGTGGACCTCAATATCCGCGTCGACTCCGCCCGCTATGAATACCTCCGCAGCCGCAACGCCCTCCCCCCGCTGACCATGAACCTGACCCTGGGCCATGGGCACGTCTACGGCGTGGGCATCATCGACCTGCTTTTTGGAAAAAAAGTCATCGTCCGGGAGATCATGTCGAAAGATGCGAACCTGAAGCTTTCGCGGCACGTGCGGCCCGATGACAGCGAGCCGCGGACCAACATCCCGCTGTGGAAGGCGATCGAACCCAAGATCAAGAGCATCGACATCAAGCGGATCCGGCTGGAACAGGTGAAGATGAACTATAAGAATGCCGATACTTCAGAATCGCTGAAGCTGGAGTTCGAAGGCTGCAATGCCCTGATCCGCGATATCCGCATCGACAGCGCTTCCAATACCGACACCTCGCGCATCGGTTTCGCCAAATCCATCCAGCTCCAGATCGAAGAAGTGAAATACCGCAACCAGGATTCGAGCTACAAGCTCAAGATCGACACGGTGGACTATTCATCCACCGAGAAGCTGTTGCGCCTAAAGAATTTCAAATGGCAGCCCACGCTGGAAAAAGAACAATTCTATGCCCTGCGCACCGTGCAGGAGCCGATGTACATCGTGAAGTTCGACCAGATCTTCCTGCGCAATTTCCGCCTCGACCATTTCATCCGCAACAACCTCATCGACCCGGGCTCGGCCCTGCTCGACTCGGCCGACGTGACCATCTATAACGACCGGAACCTCCTGTCCAATGTAAAGAGCAAGATCGGCGCCTACCCGCATCAGAAGCTGCTCGGCGCCGATGTGCGGGTGTCGCTTAAAAAGCTCGATGTGACCAACGGGCGCATCCGGTTTACCGAACGGGCGCCGGAAAATGGTGAAGAAGGTTCTTTCGAACTGTCCAACCTCAATATTTCCGCTACCAAGCTGACCAATATCCCAGCCGAGATCCGGAAGGACGCCGTGATGAAAGCAGCGGTCAAAGCGAATCTTTTCGGCAGCAGCCCACTGGCTGTGGATTTCCGTTTTTACCTCGATTCGGCCAATGGGCGGTTTGATGCGAGCGGGGAGGTGAGCCGGGTGAATGCCGAGCAGCTCAATGCCCTTGCCAAGCCGCTGGCCAATGTGCAGATCAATGCCTTCAATATCGACTGGCTGCGCTTCCAGGTGCGTGGAGAGGATTATACTTCCTATACCGATGCCCAGATGCGCTACCATGGCCTGTCAGTCACCTTCCGGAAGATCGATGAGGAGACCGGTGCGCTCAAGACCAAGAAATTCATGACCAAACTGGTCAACCGCTATATTCTCTGGGACTCGAATCCCGGTCCGGATGGTGTGCTGCGAACGGCGCAGAACCACCGGCTTTCCCGGCTGACCACCCAGTCTTTCTTCGGCTTCCTGTGGAAGTCGATCTTCGCCGGCATGCAGGATATCCTGATGAAGCAGGGGCGGTATGGCTAAGGGCTAAAGGCTGGCTTATCTTCGCTAAATGAGGCAGACCCTTTCGGCGGCACGCATCTTCACCGGTACGCAATGGCTATACGACAGCACGATCACGATCGAAGATGGTCGCATCGTTGACCTGCTCCCGGGTCTGGAAGCTGCCGACCGGCATATCCAGGAGGGTTTCCTGGCGCCTGCATTTATCGATGCCCAGGTTTATGGTGCCGGCGGACGGCTGCTGGCCGAATTCCCTGATGCGGAAACCCTGTACCTAATGGCCGATACTTTCGCAAAGACGGGCACGGTGCTCTTCCAGCCAACCGTGGCCACCAACACACCCGAAGTGTTTCACCGGTGCATCGATGCGGTGCGCACCTACCGCGCCAATGGCGGAAAGGGCGTGCATGGCCTGCACCTCGAAGGGCCCTGGATCAATGCCAATAAGCGGGGCGCGCATGTAGCGGAATTCGTTCACGCGCCTTCCGCGGAGGAGGTGGAAGCCCTGCTCGCGTATGGCAAGGGCGTAGTGAGCATGATCACGCTGGCGCCCGAAGTTTGCGACCGCGCCCTGGTGCAACGTATTCGCGAAGCCGGGGTCGTGGTTTCTGCCGGCCACACCAATGCCGCTTATACGGAGGCAATGGAGGCTTTCGATGGAGCGATCACCGCGGTGACGCATTTATACAATGCCATGAGTCCTCTTGCGCATCGTGCACCGGGTGTAGTGGGTGCGTGCTTCGAACATCCATCCATCCGGGCCAGCATCATCCCCGATGGCTATCATGTGGACTATGCGGCGATCCGGATCGCAAAGCGCAT
>CBHWDR010000542.1:0-2905 GCA_966112575.1 uncultured Chitinophagales bacterium | reverse complement strand
TCCGCAGGATCTCAAGTTCGTTGGTGAAGAGACGACGGTGGAGATCGGCGATCACACCACCATCCGCGAGTGCGTGACCGTGAACCGCGGCACGAAAGACAAGTGGAAGACCGTGGTTGGCTCGCATTGCCTCCTCATGGCCTATGCCCACGTGGCGCACGACTGTATCGTTGG
Organism: uncultured Chitinophagales bacterium; assembly: GCA_966112575.1. GTDB lineage: Bacteria > Bacteroidota > Bacteroidia > Chitinophagales > Chitinophagaceae > Flavisolibacter. The sequence goes on along the minus strand of CBHWDR010000542.1, from coordinate 2,731 downwards.
CGACCATGTGATCCTCGCCAATGGAGTGCAGCTGGCCGGTCACGTTGAAGTGGGTGACTATGCCATCATCGGCGGTCTTTGCGGGGTACAGCAGTTCACCCGCATCGGCAAGCATGCTTATATCGGCGGACAAAGCGCCATCCGCAAAGATGTGCCGCCTTATGTAAAGGCTGCCCGCGAGCCCATTTCCTATATGGGCATCAACGTGGTGGGCCTGCACCGCCGCAACTTCCCCCATCACCAGATCGAGCAGATCTCGCAGATCTATCATCTCCTGTTCGTGGGCAACCACAGCACGTCTTCCGGCATCAACGCCGTGAAGGACCGCGTGCCCGATGGCGAGATCAAGACGGAGATCCTGCAGTTCATCCAGGATTCGAAGATCGGCGTGATCAAACGGTTCTCTAAACAGGAAGCGGATGAAGATCAAGCTGTCTGATGCCGGCAAACGCTTCAACCGCGACTGGATCTTCCGCAAAGCAGGACTGGAATTCGATGCGCCTACCGCTTATGCCATCACCGGGCCCAACGGCTCGGGCAAGAGCACGCTGCTGCAATGCATCGGCGGCATGGTACAACTAAGCGAGGGAAAGATCGCGTACGAGCAGGCGGGCAAAGTACTTCCCGATGAACGGGCCTTTCGCGAACTCTCCTTCTGCGCACCTTACCTCGACGTGATCGAAGAATTTACCCTGACGGAGTTCCTCGAGTTCCATAACCAGTTCAAGCCCTTTTACCCCGGCTTCGATACGAAGGGTGTAATCGAAGCGATCGGCTTGCAGGCGGCACGCAACAAGCAGATCCGCTTTTATTCCTCAGGCATGAAGCAGCGCGTGAAGCTGGCCCAGGCCCTCCTCTTCCACACCGGCATCGTGCTCCTCGACGAGCCCTGCTCCAACCTCGACGCCAAAGGCATCGAGCTCTATCATTCCCTCATCCGCCAGTATGCAAAGGACCGCCTGGTCATTGTGTGCTCAAATGATGAAGTGGAGTACAGCTTCTGCGAGCAGGTGGTTTCGATTCTGGATTATAAGTGAGGTCAATGCGCCGCACTAAGGTCCACCTTCTCGCCCGGCTTGGCCTTCTTGCCTTTGACCAGGAGCACAAAGGGTATGCAAACCAGGAAGAGGACCCCGATCCACTGGAATACATCCATGTAGGAGAGCACGGAAGCCTGCTTCATCACCTGGCCATACATGGCTTTGTAGGTAGCGCCTTCGGCAAGGTCAGGGGCATAGCCCTTCGACAGGAAGACCTGCTTTATCGAGGCGAAGCGCGTTTGTACATCGGGGTCGAAGCGGTCGAGGTGAGCCTGGAGGTTCATGCGGTGCACCTCGATCTGCTGGGCCATGAAGGTGGTCACGAGGGCCACGCCAAATGAACCGCCGAGCTGGCGCATCATGCCGGTGAAGGCCGCACCCTCGCCGATCTCACGGCCTTTGAGCGTGCTCAGTGCCAGGGTGGTGATGGGGATAAAGAGCATCCCCATCCCCACACCGCGGATCATCAGCATCCAGAAGAAATTATCACTGCTGGTATCGGGTGTCAGGATCTTATAGCCATAGAAGCAAAAGACCGCGAAGAGCAGCATGCCGATGGCCACGAGGTATTGTTGCGGCACTCCTTTCTGCAACAGCCTGCCGATGATCGGCATCATGAAGGCGGTCATGAGGGCCGCCGGCATCAGGAGCAGGCCTGATTGCGTAGCCGTCCACCCGAGCGTGGTCTGCGTGTACAGCGGAATGATGAACGTAGAGGAATACAGGCCAAAGCCAAGGATGAAGGACATGACCGTACCCACCCGGAGGTTGCCGTTCTTCAGCACGCGCAGGTTGACCACCGGGTTGCGGAAAGTCCACTCGCGCCAGATGAAGAAGAAGAGTCCGAGGATCGATGTGATGGCAAGGATGGTGATGGTGGTGGAATCGAACCAGTCGTCATCATGTCCTTTTTCCAGCACATATTGTAATGATCCCACGAAAGTGGCCAGCAGGGCGATGCCCAGCCAGTCGATATCGGAAGCCTTGCTCTTGGCCGCGTAACGCGGGCTGCGCACGAACTGCAGCGTGAGCAGGGTAGCGATGATGCCCAGCGGAATGTTGATGTAAAAGATGTAGGGCCAGCTGAAATTATCGGTGATGAAGCCACCCAGCGGAGGGCCCAATGTAGGCCCGATAATGACGCCCAACCCATAAATCGCCTGGGCCATGCCCCGCTTCTCGGGCGGGTAGGATTCCGTGATGATGGTCTGTGAGGTCACCAGCAGGGCACCACCGCCCACGCCCTGGATGAAACGAAAGATCACAAGCTCCCAGATGCCGGTGGCATTGCCGCAGAGGAAGGAAAAGATGGTAAAAAGAAGGATGGAGAACGCAAAATAATTGCGTCGTCCAAACTGCGCGGCGAGGAAGCTGGTCATCGGAACGATGATCACGTTGCCGATGGCGTAAGCGGTAACGACCCAGCCCACTTCCGTGGTAGTGGCCCCGAGGTTGCCCTTCATTTCGCTCAGCGCCACATTTACGATCGTGGTATCCACGATCTCGAGGAGGGCGCAGACGATCGCCGTGATCGTGATGATCACCCGCCGCGAGCCGTATTCGATCAGAGACTCCTGTTGCATGATGAGTAATGAATAATTAGTGATGAGTGAGTGCCTGAGTGATCAGTGATGAGTGGTGCTGTAAGGCCCACTCATCACTGATCATTGATCACTCATTTAATCCAGGTG
>CBHWDR010000541.1:0-2909 GCA_966112575.1 uncultured Chitinophagales bacterium | reverse complement strand
CCGTTTCGCCGGTCCTGTTGTTTTTTCCAACCCCGAGCGCAGTCCCTTCCAGCGGGCGATGGGCCTGAGGAGCAAGGATAAGGCGCGCTGGATGAAGTAGGGCGGACGGGCCAGCCGGTAAACGGAGCGATAGGCATCCAGCAGCAGGACGGCCTGGAGCAGCGAAGGCATTCCCTGCTCATTCACCTCGCCATTCTGCGCCAGCTGGAAGCCGGTCTCCAGGAAGCGCTCGGTGGTCATTGCCGGACTTACCTGCCAGTTGACCCGTGCTGCACGGTCGTAGGGGTTCCACATCGCGTGCGCGGTATGCGGCTCGATGGTGAAGCAGTCGCCTTCCACCATTTCGTATACATGTCCCTGCAGCCTTACCTGGATCTTTCCTTCCAGTACGGTGAACACCTCGGTTTGACGGGGATGATAATGTTCCGCGGGCGGCACCGAGTGCGGCGCGAAGCCCGATTCCATTTCGAGCAATGCGCCATTCGTATCTTCTGCGGTCTGCAGAAAGCGAAGCGTTTGTCCGGTTACCGGGTTGGCAAGGACCTGGTTGGTATAGGCCATGTTGAAGGGTTTCCGTAAAAGTCGAAAGCGGCGGAGGCCCGTTCAACCGAAAGCGGTATGAACTGAGGAAAGCGGCGTTCAGCTGTTGGCCCGGGTACCCAACCGCTTCCGCCTCCAGTAAAGGATCACCAGGAGCATAAGCAGGATGCCCATGGCGCTGAGCACCTCCACCAGGGTGATGAAGAACTGCGTCCAGCTGAGGGTCGTCCCGCCGAAGTTCTTCACGATGAGAATGGCGTCGCTGCCGAGGTAGCCAAAGGAGTCGGCAAGGTAGATGAGGAAGCCGGCGTTGCCCGCATGCCGGAAGGCCGCGATCAGGCGGTCGAAGAGCATGGAGTTGAAGGGCACGTAACCCATGTACATCCCCACGCCCAGCAGGGTCATCCACCAGAAAGGATCGAGGTGGCCATTGGTGTACAACAAGGTGCTGCCACCGCAGATGGCGAAGCCGGCGATCACGATATAGTGGTTGACGAGGAGGGCGGTAAAATTGCCGCGGATCCACATCAGCATGCCCAGCACGAAAAGCGTGAAGAGCGATGCCGGCACTTCCGTGCGCGTGAAGATGGAGGTGTCCTTGCCCTGGCCCAGCTCCGTCCAGATATTGGCGGCGAAGTTGCTCCGGTATTCGCGGATGATGGTAAGCAGCACGTAGGAAAGCGTGAGCAGTACGAGTCCGGGAAGGAATTCGCGGACGAATGCCTTCCGCTCGGCGCCGGTCATGGGCTTGCGTTTGGTTCGTGCGGCTTCATCTGCAGCCGTGGGCGGAGGTGTCCGTTGCAGCAGCCATGCAAACAGGGCCGTGGGCAGGAGAAAGACCGCGCCGGTGGCAAAGGGCATCCACCACTGGCTCACGTTCAGGTTGTCGGCCACCCATTTCCCGGCCGACTGGGCAAAGCCGGAAGCGAAGATGAAGGAAGCCGCGAGCACGGCCCCCAGTAATTCGGTCGAGCGCCGTCCTTCCAGGTAGGAGAACACGAGGCCGTAGACCATGCCCAAGGGGAAGCCGTTGAGCAGGAGAAAAATGATGTTGTAGGGCGGCGGCACGAGGGCGAAGAAGAGCAGGGCGATCCAGGCGGTGAAGATGCAGAAGAGGATGTTGCGCATGCGCTTCGCCGGGTCGAGGCCGCCGATGGCGCGGATGCCCCAGAACTTGGCCAGCGAATAGCCGAGGGTTTGCGCGATCACCAGCCAGATCTTGAAGCCCACGCCACCGAAGGAGAGGCCTTCGTAGGTAGCCACCGTAAAGGGCTTGCGGAAAGCGAACATGCAGGTGTACACGCAGAAGGCCGAAAGGGCCGCGAGGACGAGGGCGGGAGTTTGCTTGCCGGAAGATTTGGGGAGATTCACGCCTTCGAAAGATCGGTCAGTCCGTCCGTTTTACCAATTCATCCCATCCGTTGGGCGGTGGCAGTAACCAAACCGCCGATCCTGCGTTCCACGAGCATGAAATACGTACTGCTTTTTTCGATCCTGCTCACCCAGCTGGCGCAGGCACAGTCGGGACGAACGCTGCACAGCGGACTTCCGGTGCTGCAAGCCGGTGTAGACACCGTGCGCTTCTCGGTGGAAGACTACCGCAGCAACTGGATCGTATCGCCTTCCGTGGCGCAGGACACCCTGCGCATCGCCTCCCTGCAAACCCTTCATGTGCGCTTTGTTTCCGGCATCGACAGTCTCGAATATGCGGTGGCCCCGGGTGAGGCGAAACATTTCCTCGTGCGGGGCCGTACCGGCTTCGCGCATACCGTGATCCACAACCGGGCTGCGTGGAACACGATCCGGCACAGCCGGGGCAAAGGCGCGGATTCCCTTCGGTTCCTCTTCAACCGGCAGCCGGAGACAAGCGCTTATTTCCGGGAGCTGCAGCGGCGCTACGCGATCAACAGCCTGCTCCAGGGAGCAAGCAGCGATTCGGAGCGTGTGCTGCGCGCCCTGCATTGGGTGCACGGGCAGTGGAAGCACAACGGCGGCCAGGCACCGCAGAAAGGTGATGCGCTTTCGATCCTGGAAGAGGCAGCCACCGGCAAAGGCTTTCCCTGCTTCGCCTATGCCGAGGTATTGCGTGCCGTGCTCAACTCGGTGGGCATTCCCACCCGCCGGCTGGCCCTGAAGACCAGGCAGGTGGAGACCGATCCCTATGCTTCCGGACATGTGGCAAATGAAGTCTACCTGCGCGACCTGAAGCGCTGGGTATTTGTGGACCCGCAGGAGGATGTGCTGCCGGTGTTGAACGGGCAACCATTGAACGCCGTGGAATTTCAGCGGGCGATCACCAGAAAAGAGCCGGGGCTCATCCTGCGCAGCCGCTCGAAGGTGAATAAGAACGACTATCTCGATTTCGTTTA
>CBHWDR010000540.1:0-2920 GCA_966112575.1 uncultured Chitinophagales bacterium | reverse complement strand
CGGGCAATAGCGCTCCGAGGGTTGAGCACGTTGGTGAAGACCATCGAAGGACCGAGGAAAACATCATCCTCACAGACTACGCCTTCGTAGATCGATACATTGTTCTGCACCTTCACGTTCTTTCCGAGCACCACGCCGGAGGCAACAAAGACATTCTGCCCCAGGCTGCTCCCTGCCCCGATCCGGCAGCCCGGCATCAGGTGGCAGAAATGCCAGACCCGGACGTCTTCGGCAAGAAGAGCGCCTTCGTCGACGATCGCAGTGGGGTGGATGAACATAAGAGAATCGCTGATGTCGGATTTGATGATCGCTGATCTGCGAATAACCTCTGACCAGATCAGCGATCAGCGATCAGAGATCAGAGATAGATTCTAGCGCTTCTTGCGCAGTACTTCATGCAAATAGGCTCCGTATCCGCTCTTGATGAGGGCATTGGCCTGGGCGGTGAGTTGTTCGTCGTTGATGAAGTCCATGCGCCAGGCGATCTCCTCGATGCAGCCGATCTTGGTGCCCTGGCGCTTTTCGATCACGCGCACGAACTCCGTGGCATCACTGAGCGAGTCGAACGTGCCCGTGTCGAGCCAGGCCGTACCGCGGTCGAGGATGGATACTTTGAGTGTGCCGCGGCGGAGGTACTCCTTGTTCACATCCGTGATCTCGTACTCACCGCGCGGGGAGGGCTGCAGGTTCTTCGCGATCTCCACTACATCGTTGTCGTAGAAATAGAGACCCGGAACTGCATAATGCGATTTGGGTTGCGTGGGCTTCTCCTCGATCGAGATCACCTTGTGATCATCATCGAATTCCACCACGCCATAACGTTCGGGATCCGACACCTCGTAGGCGAACACATAGCCGCCACTGACATCATTGAGCGCCTGCAACTGCCGGCCAAGACCACTGCCATAAAATATGTTGTCGCCCAACACGAGGGCCACTTTCTCGTTGCCGATGAAGGGCGCACCGATCACGAAAGCTTGGGCCAGGCCATTCGGCACTTCCTGGATCGCATATTCGAACCGGCATCCTACCTGACTTCCATCACCGAGCAGGCGAACGAACTGCGTATGATCTTCCGGTGTGGTAATGATCAGGATCTCCCGGATGCCGGCCATCATCAGGATGGACAGCGGGTAATAGATCATCGGTTTATCGTAGATCGGCATCAGCTGCTTCGAGATCGCCTTGGTGATCGGGTACAGTCTTGTACCGGAGCCTCCGGCGAGGATAATTCCTTTCATGAGGTTGAGGTTTAGGTTGAGGCTGAGGTTAAGGAAGAGCTCAGGTACCCAAGCCTTTGATCATTTTATTTAAAGAATAGATGATATCATCACAACATGTAACCAACCGATTCACTTCATCTTCCGCAAAGAATTTCAAATCCTTCCCGACGATCAGGTGACTTTTTGTTTCAAAAGCAGAACCTCGGGAGTAAAAGTAAAAATTGACTTTATCTTTCGTGTGACTGCGGCCGAAACCTTCCGCAATATTTGCTGCGATACTCAGCGCACTTCGTTTGACTTGAGAGGCCAGGGCGTACTCCTCTGAACGAGGCAGGGAGCGACAGATCTCATACACTTGTTGAATGACACGGTTGGCTTCCTGCCACACCGGCATCTCGGTAAAATCTCTATACTGCATACATAAACATTCTACCTATACTTCAACCTCAGCCTCAGCCTCAACCTCAGCCTCTACCTCAGCCTCTACCGCCCTTCGTACATGCCTTCATAGTAATGCTGGTAGGCACCGGAGGTCACGTTCTTCAGCCATTCTTCGTTGCTCAGGTACCAGTCGATGGTCTGGGCCAGGCCTTCTTCGAAAGTTACGCTGGGTTTCCAGCCAAGTTCCTTATTGATCTTGGTGGCATCGATGGCATAACGGCGGTCGTGGCCGGGACGGTCTTTCACGTACGTGATGAGCGCGTCGGAAGTGCCGGCTGCCCGTCCGAGCTTTTCGTCCATCAGCCTGATCAGCAGCTTCACCAGGTCGATGTTCTTCCACTCGTTGAACCCGCCAATATTGTAGGTATCGCCATTTTTGCCTTTGTGATAAACGGCATCGATGGCTACCGCGTGATCCTTCACAAAGAGCCAGTCGCGGGTGTACTGCCCATCGCCATAAACCGGCAGCGGCTTGTTGTTGATGATATTATTGATAAAGAGCGGGATCAGCTTCTCGGGGAAATGATAAGGGCCATAGTTATTCGAACAGTTGGACACCACCACCGGTAGCCCGTAGGTATCATGGTAAGCCCGAACGAAATGATCCGAAGAGGCTTTGGAGGCCGAATAAGGCGAATGCGGGTCGTAGGGAGTTTCCTCCGTGAAGAAGCCGGTCTCGCCGAGGGCGCCATAGACCTCATCGGTCGACACATGATAGAAGCGCTTGCCTTCAAAGTTGTTCCCCCAAAAATTCTTCGCTGCGTTCAGCAGGTTCACCGTACCGATCACATTCGTGTACACGAAGTCGAGTGGCGAAATGATCGAGCGGTCGACATGCGACTCGGCGGCGAGGTGGATCACACCATCGGGCTCGTAGGTGCGGAACAGCCGGTCGATCTCTTCGGTATCGAGAATATTGACTTTTTCAAACACATAATTCCGCGCGTCCTGGATATCCTTCAGGTTCTCCAGGTTTCCGGCATAGGTCAGGGCATCGAGGTTGATGATGCGGTACTCGGGATATTTGGTCACAAAGAGCCGCACCACGTGCGAACCAATGAAGCCGGCGCCGCCGGTAATGATCAGGGTCCTGGAAAATTGAGCCATAAGGAGGTATTAATGCTTGATTTCGGGATTTGGGGATTGAGGGATCTCTGGATTTTCTTCTTCACCTGTTCGAACCATTACTCCCTCTCATTCGGAGAGGGGCAGGTCGTTAATGATGAAAATGATGATGACTGCGATAATACTCGAAT
>CBHWDR010000539.1:0-2926 GCA_966112575.1 uncultured Chitinophagales bacterium | reverse complement strand
CGAAAAGGAGTTTTCAACAGCCCCGGAAAATGCCGGCTAACGCCGTGGAGCATGCGCAAGCTCAACTGATAAAATATAGCTAATAGTGCTAATGATCTCCCTTATCCATTTGCCGGATCAGCGGATTTCCCGGTAATTTGAACCTGCAAAGCCCTTCGATGAACCGACTGCTCACCTACTTTCTCTGCGCCGTTCTGCTCTGCTCCTGCACGGCTACCACTGCCATCACCATGATCAATGCCTGGAAGGCCGAGCCCGAGCGCTGGACCAACGGAAGCCGCCAGGTGGTGTTTATCCCCATGGTGCATGTGTCGCGCCCCGAATTCTATCAGGATGTACAGGAACGGATCGAAGCCTACCAGTCGAAGGGCTACGTGGTGTATTTCGAAGGCGTGAAGGCGGCGCACCTCGGCGACTCCGCTGCGGATGACGAGTTGCAGCGCAAGATCCGCAAGATGCTGGGCTTCCGGCCCGGCCTCACCACTTATGCCGACATGCTGCACAACGCGGGCATCTTCCGCGACCGCGTGAACCAGCCCCAGCCCGCCGACCTGGGCATGAGCAGTCGGGATGCCGTGGTGGACATCAATGCTGCCGACATCGTTACCGCCTACGAGAAAAAATACGGCGCCATCCGGCTCGACTCGGTCGACCGCGCCTGGCGCATCGACACCGCGGCCATGCTCCCCCGCAACTCGCGCCTCGGGCAAAAAGAAGTGATGGATGTGCTCGTCAACACCCGCAATGAATACCTTGCCCAGGCCATCCACACCGCCCCCGACGCCCAGCTCGTCATCGTTTATGGCTTTGCCCACAAGAAAGGCGTCCTCGAGCAATTGAAAGCCCTCGATCCAAAGTGGAAGAAACGATAAAAGCGCCTCTAGTTTTTGGGCTTTAGGTCTTGCGGTTAGCATTAGAGGGGAACGCAGATTATTAGGATTGTGATGATTGTTAAGATAAAGGCACTTACAGTGGTTCTTGAAAAAGATAGGTGAGTCCAAGAAAAGCCAAACACGCTGCGTGACTGGCAAGCCGAAGTTTCTTATCAGCGGGAATCATAAAAATCATAATGATCTGCGTTCTTTCTCTAGGGTTAGCTTTGCACCATGCACTACGAAACCACTGCACGGAAGGAACTCGAAGAATGGCAGCTGCGGATGCAACGCAAACCCTCGCTGCTCAACCGGGCCTCGGCGCGGATGCAGCGGAAGCTGAACAGCTATATCCCCGAGAAAGTGCATGCTGCGATCACGGTCATCATCAAGCAGATGATCCGCTCCGTGCTCTTCGGTGCCAAGGTGACCACCGCCGAAATAAAACCCTTTACCAGCCTGGAGCAAACGGAGCAGGAAGTGCGCCGCCGCATCGAGGCCTATAAGAAAACCGCCGCGCTCGAAGGTGGCATCACGGGCGCCGGGGGCATCCTGCTTGGCCTCGCCGATTTCCCGATCCTCATCGGCATCAAGATCAAACTGCTCTTCGACATTGCCGCCCTCTATGGTTTCGATGTGCGCGACTACCGCGAACGCGTCTACCTGCTGCACATCTTCCAGCTGGCTTTCAGCAGCCAGCAGCATCGCCGTGATGTGTATGCGCAGATGAACAACTGGGAAGTACAGAAGAAAGCCCTCCCGGCAGACATTCACCAATTCGAGTGGCGCAAATTCCAGCAGGAGTACCGCGACTATATCGACCTGGCCAAGCTGGCCCAGCTCGTGCCCGGCATCGGCGCGGTGGTGGGATTGGTAGTCAATTACCAGCTGCTCTCGAAGCTGGGCACAACGGCCATGAATGCCTATCGCCTGCGGCTGCTCAACAGCGATCAGCTTACCCGGTCAGAGCAGGGATAGGGCTGCCACCATGGCGCCCGTAGCGGTGTTGAGCAGGTTGACGCCATCGTTGGCGAGCAGGCCCCTGCGCTCAAAGATGGCGCCCAGCAGGGAATCCACGATATTACCGGCCGTACCACCAACCAGGATCCAAATGAGATCGACCGACCATCCGGCGAAAACTACATAGAGGAAAGCGATGAAGGCGCTGCCCAGGAGTCCGAACCCGAAGCCCTCCCAACTCACCACACCATTATCGCCGCGACGGCCTTTGCGGAAACTGAGAATGTCGAAAAAGCGGCGGCCATAAACCGTGCCCAGCTCGGAAGCCAGGGTGTCGGCAGCCGCGGCCGAGAAGCTGCCGGCGATCCAGAGCAGGGGTTTTTCGATGAGCGAAGGCTGCACGAGGGCAAGGAGCGATACGAGTCCGGCGATGCCGCCATTGGCCAGTACCTGTCCGGCGGTGCGCCCCTTTTTCTCCACCGGCGCTTCAAATGCCTGCTTCGCTTCCCTGTGGTGCACCGTTGCGGCCGTACCGACCACAAAGAAGGCTGCCATCAGCGCCAGCCCACCCCAGGAAACAGCCAGGTAGATCAGGATGCCCAGTAATGCGCCGGTGATGGCACCGGCAAGGGTGAGCTTCCCCAGGCGCCAGGCAGCGCCGGCGCCGGAGAGCAGAATAAGGAACGCGATGAGGTCCGTAAAACGCACGTGGCAAGCTAAGGTTTTTCGAAGAAGGCGCCTCCTAAGATCGAGGGGTATAAAGGTCAGGAGGAAGGTGTGCATCGATCGATTGATACGCCTCTTCCGATTTGATGGTCCTGCACGCCGATTACATCATCTTCGATGTGGCACCCCTACGGGGTGCGGGGAATTCATAAAAATACCTCTTTACCCCGGGTGCACGCACCCGGGGCTACCCATATGTCGCCCTTACAGGGCGGTGGGCCTCTTCGAATGGAGCACTTCCCTCAATGGAGGGTATCGAAGCCTTAAGCAAGTGATTTCTCTCGTATCCTGATCTACCTTACCCGGTTACATCCTCCTGTCTCCTGTCTCCTGTCTCCTGTCTCCTGTCTCCTGTCTCCTGTCTCCTG
>CBHWDR010000538.1:0-2927 GCA_966112575.1 uncultured Chitinophagales bacterium | reverse complement strand
AGATCCGGATGGCCAGATCGTGAACTATCAGTGGAAGTTTATTGTGGGCCCGGCTGCCTATACCATCGGAAATAGTAACGATCCACTCACCGAGATCAATGGCCTGACCCAGGGTATCTACCGTTTCGAGCTGGTGGTTACCGACGATAGCGGCGCGGTAGACCGCGACACGGTCGTGATCCGCGTGAACCCGCCTTCCCCGGCCGGTAACCTGGCGCCGATCGTGAATGCGGGTCCTGATCAGACGATCGGACTGCCTACGAACATGGTCAACATGAACGGTAGTGCCTCCGACTCCGATGGGAACGTGGTTGCTTACCGGTGGACGAAGATCTCGGGACCTGCCCAGTATTTTATCAGCAACAACTCCATCACCAACCCCATGGTCTTTAACCTCGTTGCCGGAACTTACTATTTCGAGTTACGCGCAACGGATGACCAGGGCGCCATTGGAAGAGATACGATCAAGATTACGGTGAACGCCTCGAGCAACCAGCTTCCTGTGGTCAATGCAGGTCCGGATCAGACGATCACCCTGCCCACCAACAGCGTAAGCCTGAATGGTGTGGGTGTGGATCCTGACGGCACCATTGTTTCCTACCAGTGGTCCATGCTGAATGGCCCGGCCGGCTATTCATTCAGCAACCAGTCTGCCGCGCAGACGTCTTTCGCGAACCTGACCGCGGGCGTATATACCCTGGAACTCCAGGTCATTGATAATAACGGCGCAACTGACCGCGATACGATGTTGGTTACGGTGAATGTGGCACCTCCGCCTCCGGCCAACGTATTGCCGGTTGCCAATGCGGGTATCGACCAGGTGATCACCCTGCCCACCAATTCTGTGACTCTGCTGGGCAGCGGTACGGATGCCGACGGCACCATTACTTCGTATCAGTGGACAGGGATCAGCGGCCCGGCGGGTTATACGATCGGGCAGCCTTCCAACGCACAGACCACGATCAATAACCTGGTGGCAGGAACATACCGTTTCGAACTGATGGTAACGGACAACAGTGGCGCAGCTGCGCGCGACACTGTCCAGATCACGGTGAACCCGGCCGCTAACCTGGCGCCCTTCGCATTTGCCGGCGCCGACCAGGCCATCACCCTTCCCACGAATAGTGTGACGCTTGCGGGCAACGGGATTGACGCAGACGGATCGATCACGGCTTATGCATGGTCGGTGATCAGCGGTCCGGCAGGCTCGGTCTTTACATCATCAAGTACGGCTTCTACCGGCTTGAATGGGCTGGTTCAGGGAATTTATCAGGTACAGCTTACGGTGACGGATAACAACGGCGCCACAGGCAGGGATACCGTAATGATTACCGTGAATGCTGCTCCGCCTCCGCCGCCGAACGTTGCGCCTTTCGCGGTTGCAGGTGCCGACCAGGCGATCACCCTCCCGGTAAACTCCGTTACGATCAGCGGTGCGGGCATTGATATCGACGGAACGGTTGTGTCGTTCCAGTGGAGAAAGATCAGCGGACCTGCGCTCTTCGTTATTGCCAATACAACCGCAGCGTCAACCGTGGTAACCAACCTTGAGCAGGGGGCCTATCAATTCGAGCTCACAGTGACCGATAACCAGGGCGCTACCGGCCGCGATACCCTGCAGGTGGTTGTGAATGCGATGGCACCCAACCTTCCTCCTGTAGCCAACGCCGGCATGGACCAGTCCATCACCCTCCCCGTGAATTTTGCCAGCCTGGTGGGATCAGGAACGGATGCCGATGGCGCCATTGTTTCCTATCAGTGGGTGAAGATCAGTGGCCCTGCCTCCTTTACCATTGCAGCTGCGAACCAGCCACAGACCAATATCACCGGTCTTGTTCAAGGTGTCTACCAGTTTGAGTTGACCGTGACGGATAACCGCGGTGCGAGTGCCCGAGACACCGTGCAGATCACAGTACTCGCAACACCCAATGTGCCTCCGGTAGCCAATGCCGGTCCCGACCAAACGCTTACGCTGCCCAACAACACAGCTTTGCTGCATGGTGTGGGCGTGGATGTAGACGGAACGATCGCTACGTACCAGTGGCGCAAGATCAGCGGTCCGAATTTCTTTACGATCGTATCGCCGAATACGGCACAGACCAACGTGATGAACATGATACAGGGTACCTATCGTTTCGAGCTGCGTGTGACCGATAACATGGGCGCCGAAGGACGCGATACCATGACGATCGTGATCAATCAGCCCGCAACAACCAACCAGCCTCCTGTTGTGAACGCAGGCGCCGATCAGACCGTCACTTCACCCGTGAGCATCGCCGCGCTGAACGGCAGCGCTATGGATCCGGACGGAGTGGTTGTGGGTTTTGCCTGGACCAAGATCTCCGGTCCCCAATCGTTCCTGATCACGAATCCGTCTTCTGCACAGACTTCTGTAGCTAACCTGGTGGAAGGCGTGTATCAGTTCGAATTGCGTGCGATGGATAACAATGGAGCACTGGGCCGCGATACCGTGAGCATTACCGTACAGCCGAATACCATTCCGTTCTCCACGGTTACCGCGTTCCCTAACCCCGCAAAGAATACGCTGAATGTGAAGATCGCTGCGAAGACAAATCGTAATGATACAGAGCTTCGGATCTACGACATGCGTGGCCGCCTGGTATACGAGGAGTTCTTCGTTCGGACCCAGCATGTGATCGTTCGCAGTATTGATATTTCCAGGCTCCCGGCTGGCACCTATGTGATCATGACCGAGGCGGATATCAACAACGACCTCTCCATCAAGTTCGTGAAGCAGTAAGCCTGCAGCATCGTAAAAAAAGGGCAGCGGAAAATCCGCTGCCCTTTTTTTATTGTGTTGATTCGGTGGAGTCCTCTGATTATGCTTTTTTCCATACCGTGACGAAGCTTCCGGCGACGCCAGGAGGAAGACGATCGGCCAGTGCTGCATCCGCTTTTTGCAGGAC
>CBHWDR010000537.1:0-2929 GCA_966112575.1 uncultured Chitinophagales bacterium | reverse complement strand
AAGGTTTCCATTTTTTCTCCTCCCTCCGCCGGGATAATCCCCTTCGGGCTCCGTGTTTCTCCCCGGGCACAGGCAGGCAACCGGGCTAGCTTCGGAGAAACAAATGCAATGAAGAACTGGATCGGATTATTGATCGCCGCCTGCATCTCCATCGCCGGACGGGCACAAACGGAACTACCCCTGGAATTCAAAGCGGCTCCCGGTGCCGAATCGGGCTGCCAGTGCAGTTCCGGGGGCTTCCCGGTATCCGTCACCCTTCAATGGCGGATGGCTTCCTGCAAGTATGAGTGCCGGAACGGCTGGGGCATGGACTGCGGCCTCTCTTGGGTGTTGCTCTGCTCCAACGGGCAGCGGGTGGTATGCCCCATCACCGGCAACTGCCGGAGCGTGACCACCGACAATCTGCGCCAGGTAAGCGCCACGGAAACCTTCCTCAGCAATGGCGGCCTGCGGCTGCAGTTCCAGTCGGAGTTGCCGCCGGCGGAAAAAGGGCAGGGTGGATTTGAGATCCCGTCAGTGTTGACCATCCCGCTTCCGGCCGGGCTCACGATCGGGGGACGAAGCTATGCGGCCTTCCGGGTGCTCCCAGGCGTGTATGCCGTGGAAGAAGGAACGGGCAAATGGGGCGGCGTGACCTTGAAGGTGGAGCTGGTGGAATAAAAAAAGGAAGGCATTTGCCTTCCTTTTTTATGTTGTCTGATCGATGCCTTTAATTGATCTTCTCCATGCGGAGGTCCAGGCGTTTGTCTTTTTTGAAGTATTCCATGATCATCACCGAGCCAGGCTTGGCGGGCAGAATGGCCGAACGCGTGGCGCTGGTCTTCAAGTTGATCTTGTCGGTGGTGAGCTTGCCATCGTAATAAGAGATGGAATGGAAGGTCATGCCCTTATAATCCTTGCTGCGCTCGTAATCGGTGTAGGCGCTGACGAAGGTGGCATTATTCTTTCCCATCTGAGTGTAGGTGTAGTCGAAGGCACCGTAGGTCTTGGCGATGAGCGCCAGTGTATGCGGTGAAGCAAAATCATTCGATGTGCTGCCCAGGGAGAAATTGTTCTTGTTCTTGGCAAAGAGCTGCGCGTCTTTCAGGTTGAAGCCCTTGTCCAGTTCCAGCATCATCATATCGGTGATCTGCAGCTTGGTTACCGAATTGCTGTAGCTTCCGCTGAGCACATTGGCAGCGATCCCGAGTCCGTTCGCCACTTTCTTGTAGCCCTCGCCTACCACGAAGATGTTGCCGTCTTCGGTCTGCATCACGTCGTGGATGTACACGTAGCCAATGTCGCCTACGCGGCCCTTGGAATTAACGTCGAAGAACTTGCTCAGGTCACGCGCCCACGACATATACTTGCTCTGCACCAGCTTGCCCTGGCCGTTCACGATCCATACGCCCATGCCGGTGGTTTTGTCCTGCATCACGCGGTCGGAACCTTCGTAGTAGGGTCCTACGATGATGAAGTTGTCCGTACCCTTGAGGGCGGTAATGTTCATGGGATAGAGCTGGTTGCCCTTGTCTTCAGTCGGCATCTGGAAGATCTTCTTCCCGGTGGCGAGGTTCAGTCCAAGCAGCTCCGAATGGATTTCCTTCGACATCAATTTGTCCTTGCTGAGGATCTCGATGATGGCCACGTCTCCGTTCGAGCCCAGGTACTGCGCGGAAGCGAACTTGCCCTCTTCGAGCGGATCGAAGGTCCACTGCTTGCGCGCGCCCGATCCGTAGAAGTTCACGTCATAGGTGTACTTTTTGTCTTCGCGGAGCGGCGTTACCGAGATAAAGCCTTTGCCGGGGATGTCGAAGATGTTCTGGTTCTCCGTTTCCTCGCTGTTGCGGCTCTGCGCCATCTGGTATTCGAAGAAGCGCTCGGATTTTTTGTCGAGCACCTTGCTGTAGGTGAACGACTGCTTGCCATCGAGGTTGTACAGGCGGAAGTCGAGCGTGTTCTCCTTGTCGTTCCAGAACAGGAAACCGATCGATACGCCGTTGTACGTCGACTCGAGCAGCTGGATGTTCTTCTCATCCTGGAACTTGATCTCCTTTACCTTCTTCAGGTTCTCATCCACGATCTGCAGGGTATACTCATTGGTATGCTTGTCGATCTTGTCGGAGAGGTAGAAAAAATAATAGCCTTTAATGGTCTCGTTCTCTACGACGGTACCTGAATTACGCAGGGTAACGCGCTGGACATTCTCGACACTCAATTTCGTTTGCGCCACGCTGGCTAAGGATAGCAACAGGAAGGCGAACAGGATCAGGGGGTTCTTTCTCATAACGGTTGTTTGTAAACAGTGGTTTTTGTGTTCAGTAATTTTCGATGCATTTTTTCCAGACAGGGTAGTAGGCCGGGTCGGCTTCCACCTGGGCCCGGAAGGGCAGGAGCTGCTGGTAGGAAAGGACGGCCAGCTCCTTCAGCCGGGTATTCTGGATCAGGTGGAGGACCTGGTTGTAAGCTTCATCGTATTCCGGCCCGGGGAGGTCTACATAGTGGCCGAGTACATGTTCTTTCTGCCGGAGGTGGATCTCGTTGAAGCAGCGGCTGACCATCACCCGCAGCCAGAGGTCGTCCGGTCGCTCGCCCAGCATCCGCAGGGTCAGGTAGAGGCTGCGCGACACCTGTTTGTTGTCGAAGGCGGCCTGGATGATGGCGTAATCGAACTGGCTCCGCAAGCTGTCGAACCGCGCGGCATCGACCGGGTTCTTTCGGGCTCCGGGGTGTGCGGAGGCCGCCACCAGCCCACGAAGGCGGGCGATCCTTTTGGCGCAGTCAGGGTGGGTCTTGAGCGAGTCGGCTTCGGCTTCCGTCTGTTCATCCCTGGTTTCCGCGAACGCCAGGGCATCGGATTGGAGCCAGTCTTTCTTAAAAGGTTGTACATCGAAGGAAAAACGCCGCTCCAGGTCGAGCGGGTGTTCATACTTATCCCGGTCCACCGAAT
>CBHWDR010000536.1:0-2935 GCA_966112575.1 uncultured Chitinophagales bacterium | reverse complement strand
CGGACTTTTCCACGAAGTGCTGGTGGCTACCGACAGTGAGGTGATCCGCGATGAGGTGCTCTCTTTCAGCGGACAGGTAGCCATGACCCGCGCCGACCACGAGAGCGGCACCGACCGCATCGCCGAAGCCGTGGAGGGCCGTGATATGGACATCATTGTGAACGTGCAGGGCGACACCCCATTTATCAACAAAACAGCCCTTGAACAACTCTTGGCGCTCTTCGCCGACGAAACCGTGCAGGTGGCCTCGCTCATGGACCGCATCTCCGACCCCGCCGACCTGCAAAACCCCAACGTGGTGAAGGTGGTCACCGACCTGAAAGGCAACTCCCTTCTCTTCAGCCGCAGCCTCCTGCCTTACCCGCGCAACACGGAGCTTTCCACCCCCCACTATCGCCATATCGGCGTCTATGCCTTCCGCAAAGCCGCCCTCCTCCAGTTCACACAATGGCCCATGACCCCACTCGAAAACGCGGAGAAGATCGAATGCCTGCGCTTCCTCGAGCACGGCATTCCCCTGCGTATGGCTATCACCGAACCGATCGGTGTGGATATCAACACCCCTGAGGACCTCGAAAAAGCCAAATCGCAGCTGTAAATTGGCTGCCCATACCAAAACCGCTTTATGAAAAAATTACTCCTGCCCCTCAGCTGCCTGCTCCTACTCTCCTGTTCCGACAGCAAAACGCCAGTGATCGATCCCAATACTGCCGCCCCGGCGCAAACGAAAGCAGCGGACCCGGGTGCGGAAACCAAGGGCGGACATTACGAGGGCAGCTTCACCAACGGCATGAAGGAAACCTATATCAGCTTCGATGTCTCACCCGATGGAAAAGAACTGCGCGAGCTCACTTTCAAAGGCTACTGGCGCTGCGATGGCAAGCTCACCCAGGATATCATGGGCCCGAAAAAAAGCTTCCCCATCAGCGGCAATAAAGTAGACGGCATCGTTGTGGATCCCGAAGACGGGGGTGCTACTGCCACCCGCTACGAACTGCACGGCAGCTTCAACGGCAACAAAGCCGAAGGCAACTTCCGCATGAATATCAATGGCCTTGCCTGCGACACCTACAAGCTTACCTGGACGGCCGAACGAAAGTAGCAGGGCACACGCATGAAGGAAAATTGTATATTGTTTGTCCATTAGCCACCCATGCGTTTCCACCTGTTCGCTCTCCTGCTTCTTGCTACCGCGGCCCGGGCCCAGCGTACCGCTGATGTTGCCGAAGGAAGACCTTCACTCGGTCCAAGCGCCGTGGTGATCGTGAACGGTGAGCCCTTCGTGAACCAGAAATACGTGGACCTCGTGGCCGGCTCGCCTTATTTTAAAGACGACTTCCTGAAGGGAAAGCTCATTAGCAAAACCGGGCAGGAATACCGCGACCTCTGGGTGAAACTGGACTTGCTTGGCGGGAAAGTGCTCTATAAGGATTCGGCAGGGCGGGAAATGAGCGCGACCACACCCCTGAAAAGCGTGGTCCTCTATCTACCCGGTGGCGAACCCGCTTACTTCATGCTTACCGCTTCACTTCCGTTGCAGAACGGCATCCGGGACCCTTGGGTGCAGGTGCTCTTCGACGGGAATACGCCCCTGTTCAAGACCTGGGCCAAAGAGATCACGGAAAAAAAAGGCTATGGATCGGCCACCACCGAGCAGTCGATCCGCACCACCGAACACTATTGGGTGATGTACCACAACAAGCTCCAGGAGCTGGGCAAACTGAAGAACGTTCCGAAGATCCTGGGCGACAAAGAGGCCGAGCTCGAGGCCTTCCTCAAAGAAAAAGACGACGAGCGGCAACCGATGGACGAGCGCTTCATCCGCTTGTTAGACTATTACAACTACCTGCACGAGCAGGAAAGCAAAAAATAAGCAGGCAGGATTCATCGCCCGGCCAATGCGCAATAAAAAGAAAACTGTTGTTTTGCAGCAATGACAAGGGCTTCGAAATACTTCCGCTATCTGATCCCCTCCTCCCTCTTCGGTACCGAGCGCACCAAGGAGATCCTGAACGTGAACCCGGTCACCAACCTCAGCCGGAAAGACGCGGAGAAGGTTTATATAACGGTGTATGATTACGATGAGACCCACCTGGAAGAGAGTAAGCTTCACTCCCTGGAAGAAAGCTTTCCCTACCACGAGTCCCGCCATATTTCCTGGATCAATATCGACGGTATCCGCCGCGAAGACGTTGACCGCATCTCCGAGAAGTTCGTGATCCATCCCCTGATCGCGGAGGATATCATCAGCGTGGGCCAACGCCCAAAGATGGATGAAGTGGACAATATCCTCTACTGCCTCCTCAATATGCTCTACTACAACGAGGTCACGCATACCGTGGAGACGGAGCAGATCAGCATTGTCCTGGGAAAGAACTTCCTGATCACCTTCCAGGAAGACCCGCAGCGCGATGTGTTCAACCCCATCCGCGAGCGCCTGAAGCTGTCGAACTCGAAGCTGCGCATGCGCGGCGCCGACTACCTCTGCTACTCCATGCTCGACCTCATTGTGGACAACTACTTCTTCGTGATGGAGAAGCTGGGCGACCGCATCGAACAGGTGGAAGAAGAAGTGATCCGCAACAGCGACACACGCTCACTGGCCCGCATCAACCAGCTGCGAAAAGAGATGATCGTGCTTAAGCGCAACATCGCACCCGTGCGCGAACTCATCTCCGGCATCATCCGCAGCGACAGCGACCTGCTCGACGAAAGCACCAACAAATACTTTAAGGACATTCAGGACCACATCACCCAGGCCTATGATCTTAACGAGACCTACCGCGATGTGATGATCTCCATGCAGGATCTCTATATCAACAACGTGAACCTGAAGATGAACGAAGTAATGAAGGTGATGGCCATCGTGACCTGTCTCCTCGCCCCCGCCACGGTGATCGGCGGCATCTTCGGGATGAACTTCGACGTGATCCCG
>CBHWDR010000535.1:0-2937 GCA_966112575.1 uncultured Chitinophagales bacterium | reverse complement strand
GTCGCGGTGAGCGTCTTGCCGGTTGAAGCGACCTGCATGGGCGTTTCGGCGGTCATGGAATCTTTGGTGCGAAAATCGGAGAAGCCGGTATAGCGCTCGTAGATGGGCACCCCGTTTTTGGCCACCAGGATACCGCCGTTGAATACCCGTGGTGAAAGATGGCGCTCCACAAAATAGGCCACCTCGTCGTGGAGGCGTTTGGCCTGTGTCGGATCCAGCGGTTGCGGAGGATCGATATAGGAGATCGCAGTGTCCCTGGTTTTCGTAATGGCTTTTTCAGCGGAAGAGGACGACTGGCATCCCCACAGCGTCACAGCCAGTCCCACTGCACAAAAAATCGTTTTCAACACAGAATGAATTTTCGGATGATTGGTTCTCGTAGAGCGCAAATTATCCCAATTAAATCCACAAAAACAAATCCAAGTTTTGGCACAGGACAGGCACCCCGTTTTTATGTTGCATATTTGTACCATGGACGCTGCCCAAACGAGTTACCCGAAGGAAAAGATCAAAATCCTGCTCCTCGAAAACATCAGCGAGATCGCGGTGCGGAACTTCCAGAAACTGGGCTATACACAGGTGCAAAAGCTGAGCAAAGCTCTTCCCGAAAAAGAGCTGATCGAGGCCGTAAAGAACATCCACCTGCTGGGCATCCGCTCCAAGACCTCGGTCACGCCCGCCGTGCTGGAAGCGGCCTCCAAGCTCCAGGCGATCGGCTGTTTCTGCATCGGCGTGAACCAGGTGGACCTGGCCTCGGCCACCGATCATGGTGTGGCGGTCTTCAATGCCCCCTATTCCAATACCCGCTCGGTGGCCGAACTGGTGATCGGCGCCGCCATCATGCTCATCCGCCGCATCCCCGACAAGAGCAAGGCGGCCCACCAGGGCATCTGGCTGAAAGAGGCCAGCGGTTCCTACGAGCTGCGCGGCAAGACCCTGGGCATCATCGGGTACGGCAACATTGGCTCGCAGGTGAGCGTGCTTGCCGAGTCGCTGGGGATGAAAGTGGTCTTCTATGATGTGGAGACCAAGCTTCCGCTGGGGAACGCTACCGATATGCGCTCCCTGAAAGAACTCCTCGGCAAGTCGGATGTGATCACCTTGCATGTGCCGGAAACCGACCAGACGAAGAACCTCATCAACCGGAACAACCTCAAACATATCAAGCCCGGCGCGATCCTGATCAATTATGCCCGCGGAGAGGTGGTGGACCTGGAAGCCCTGCGCAAAGCGCTGGAGTCCGGACAGGTAGCCGGCGCTGCGGTGGATGTCTTCCCCGTTGAGCCGGAGAAGAATGGTGACGTATTCGAAACGCCGCTTCAGGGTTTGGCCAATGTGCTGCTTACCCCGCATATCGGCGGCTCTACGGAAGAGGCGCAGCAGAACATCGGGGAAGATGTGAGCGCCAAGCTGCTGAGCTATCTCGAAAAAGGGATCACGCTCGGATCCCATACGGTGCCGGCACTTTCCCTGCCGCCGCAGGCCAACTCCCATCGTATCTTGCATATCCATGAGAATGTGCCCGGCGTATTGAGCGAGATCAACACGGAGCTGTCGAAAGCAAGGATCAATATCGTTGGCCAATATCTCAAAACCAATGAGCGTATCGGTTATGTAGTGGTAGACGTGGACAAGCAGTTATCCAAGCGGGCCAGCGGCCTGCTGAAAGAGGTGCCGCATACGATCAAGGTTCGATTATTGTATTGACCGATAACCGTTGACCGTTGACCGTTAGCGGTTAACGTTTTAAACTACGGAACCATGAAAGTCATTATTGTCGGGGCCGGTTTTGCCGGTCTCCGTTTGGCGCGGAAGCTCAACAACAAGCCTGGATTCGATGTACTCCTGATCGACAAATTCAACTACCACCAATTCCAGCCCCTGTTCTACCAGGTTGCCACCGCGGCCCTGGATGCGAGCAATATCTCTTTCCCACTCAGAAAGGCATTTCAGAAAAGCAAGAATGTACGCATCCGGATCGAAGAGGTGAAGGAAGTGCGCCTGGCAGAGAGTAAGCTGATCACCGAATCGGAAGAATTCAATTATGATATCCTGGTGCTGGCCACCGGGGCTGATACCAATTTTTTCGGCAACCAGAATGTGGCCACGCATGCCTTCCCGATGAAGTCGACCGTGGAGGCGCTGCAGATCCGGCACCGGCTGGTGCAGAATTTTGAAGATGCACTGCGCTCCCGCGATCCGCTGCAGGTGCAGAAGCTGCTCAATATCGTGGTGGTCGGCGGCGGACCAACCGGCGTGGAAGTATCGGGCGCGCTGGCCGAGATGAAGCGGTATGTGTTGCCCAAGGATTACCCGGAGATCGATTTCGACCAGATGCATATCTATCTCCTCGAAGGCGGGCCACGTACACTGGCCACGATGAGCGAGCGCTCCTCGGAAGACTCGTGCCACTACCTCGAGAAGCTTGGCGTGGAGATTCGAAAGAACACGGTGGTGAAAGACTATAATGGGGAAGAGGTCCTGCTGGCCGACGGCAGCACGATCCCGACACATACGGTGATCTGGGCGGCAGGCATCCGGGGTAATGTACCCCAGGGCGTGGACCCCGCCCTCGTGGTTCGGGGCAACCGGATCAAGGTGGACCGGCACAACCTTATGGAAGGCACGTCGGACGTTTACGTGTTGGGTGACCTGGCCTATATGGAAACGCCCAACTGGCCCAAGGGGCATCCGCAGGTGGCGAACGTAGCGATCAACCAGGCAGATACGCTGGCCAAGAACCTGGCTTTTATGGAGCGCAAGTCGAACAGCCGGCTCGAGTTCGAATACTATGATAAGGGATCGATGGCCACGGTCGGCCGCAACCTTGCCGTTGTGGATCTTCCGAAGCCGAAGATCCATTTCCGCGGCCTCTTTGCCTGGTTCATCTGGATGGGCCTTCATCTCTTCCTCATCCTCGGCGTAAAGAACCGGATC
>CBHWDR010000534.1:0-2939 GCA_966112575.1 uncultured Chitinophagales bacterium | reverse complement strand
GGTCAGTGCGGCCGCATCGGTCGTTTGTATGGAAACCGAGTTGAGCCAGCGGGAAGCATTCAGGATGGTGACAGTGCCGGCGAGGCGAACCGAGTCGAGGTAACGCGGGGTCACCGGCATGTCGGTGCTGTCGATGGCGATACCGTAACGGGTACGGCGGTCGATCGCGCGTTGCGAGAGATAGGCGAGGGGCGTGTTCAGCGCAAAAGGGCTGGTGCCCTTGTTGCGGAACTTCACCACGTACCGGGTGGTCTGTGCCTGTCCGTTCTGCGCGAGTGCCAGCATCAGCAGCAGGCCTCCCAGGAATTTCTTCATATAAATTAATTATTATCGATAATGGTCCGCTTCACCCCAAAGCCGATCCGGAACCCACCGCCTTGTCCGTTCGTGTTGGGCTGATATTCCCACATGGTAAGGACTTGGGCGATCAGCCCGATACCCTTGGCATATTTGTCCTGGACCCGGTTGACGAAGGCATAACTCGCCGGATCCCCGTTGGGATAGTTGAACGAATCGTCGACGCCTTCCACCGTGATCACATCCGCATAGGTCTTGTTATTCAGAACCACCGAGGCGCCGAGGCTGTCGAACCGGTAATCCCAATCGGCGATGTCGATGTCGTTGTTGAAATTGTAGGTCGGCAGGTAGGGGTCATCGGGAAGGAAGTTATTTCCTTTCCAGGTGTGGTCCTGGCGAATGGGCAGCGACAGCTTAACGAACCGCAGGTTATTCTCGATGAACTCGTAGCTCTTTTCGGTAGGCGTCACAAAATACGAGCCTGCCGAGCGCCAGGGCTGCAGGCCGGCTGTGTCGCGAATGAAGCGGAAGACGCGGTAGGAGCGACGATTCAAGTTGTCCGTTACCTCGGCGTCGATCACATGCTTTTCCTGGTAGGAGTGCACTTCGGTGTTGCGGCCGAAATTGGTGAAGACCGTGGAGTCGAGCCGGTAGGTAATGTATTTGCCGATAACGAGGGGCTGATACGCGCTCAGCGGTTCGGAGGTGATCGCTTCGGTTTTCTCGCAGGCGGTCAGTCCAATGGCGGCTGCCAGCACGAGCATCAAGGGGATTCGTTTTGCTCTCATAAGTAAATGGATTCGCGTGTCCGGCGTTTGGGCGCCGGACATATGAGCGATAAAGCTAATCAAAATGGCGGAAAAACGGAAGTGGAAAACAAAGATGCCGGTCGGCCCCGAACGGTCGGGGCGGCATCCGTGTCTACGTCAAAGTGACGGATTGCCAAGACATTAGGCTGCACCTTTATTTGCCGCGCAAAATGATGCCGCCTCCGACCACGTCATTGCCTTCGTAGAAAACCGCGCTCTGGCCCGGGGCGATGCCCTTGGCTTTTTCGTAGAAACGAACCGAGATGTCGTTTCCTACGGGCGTGATCGTCGACAGGCTGCCGGAATCCTTGTAGCGGATCTTGGTGGTTACCTCCATTTCCCCGAGCGGGCGGCCGTATTTGAGCCAGTTGATCCTGCCCACCATCATCTCTTCCTTTTGCAGGTCTTCTTCATCGCCGAGCACCACGGTATTGGTATCAGGGTCGATGGCGGTAACGTAGGCCGGCTTGCCCAGGGCAATGTCCAGGCCCTTCCGCTGACCGATGGTATAGAAAGGATAGCCTTTATGCGTGCCGAGGATCTTCCCGTTCTTGTCGACGAATGTGCCTCCGGCGACACGCTCTTCGAGCCCATCCACTTTGCGGCGCAGGAAACCCCGGTAATCGTTGTCGGGAACGAAGCAGATCTCGTAGCTCTCGGCTTTTTTCGCCAGTTCCGGGTAGCCGAAATCATGAGCCATCTGCCGGATGGCCGTCTTGCGGTATTGCCCGAGGGGCAGTATGGTGCGGCTGAGCAGGTCCTGCTGCAGGCCCCAGAGCACGTAGCTCTGGTCCTTCGTCTCGTCGATGCCCTTGGTGATCACATGACGCCCATTCTCGTGCTGGTACACGGAGGCGTAATGACCCGTAGCGATAAACTCACAGTTGAGTGCGTCGGCCCGCTTCAGCAGCGCGCGCCATTTGATATGCGTATTGCAGAGCACGCAGGGGTTGGGGGTGCGGCCGGCCAGGTATTCCTCCACGAAATTGTCGACCACAAAAGAGCCGAATTCATCGCGGATATCGAGGATGTAATGGGGGAAGCCGTGTTCCACAGCGGCCATCCGGGCATCGTTGAAGGAATCGAGGTTGCAGCAGCCCGTTTCTTTTTTGGATCCACCCGAGGCGGTGTAATCCCAGGTCTTCATGGTGATCCCCACCACTTCATAACCCTGTTCGTGCAGCATCAGCGCGGTGACGGTACTGTCGATCCCGCCGCTCATGGCCACGAGTACTTTTCCGTTTTTACTCATGTTATTGCCCTTTCTTCCGGGTTCAAAGTCCGGGAAAGGAAGGCAAAATTAGAATTCGAAAATGAGATAATGAGGGAATTCGAAAATGCAGGGGCCAATATGGTGGAATTTTCACATTACCGAAGTCATTCTTAGCGGTTTGGATGCTGTTAAAAGATTTCCAAGAAATGCGCGTTCTGGTTTTCACACCGCCGGTGCTGCTAACTTAACCGGACCAACGACCTACATGCGACCACTGCTCTGCTGTTTCCTGCTTTTGTTCGGCGCCTTTGCCCAGGCGCAATCGGTGCGCGGCACCGTGCGTAGCAGCCGGCTGGAAGCACTTCCTTTTGTAAGTGTGGAGGTGAAGGACCTGCGTATTGGCACGTTAACGAAGGAAGACGGGAGCTACGAACTGAAGCTGGAGCCCGGAAGCTATGAGCTGGTATTCAGCATGGTGGGTTATCGGTCCCAGGTGATCTAGTTATTGCTGGGCAAAAGCGGTTTGCGTCATGATGTTATGCTTGAACCCGATGATGCCGCCGCGATGTAGGGCGTGGTCATACGGGGTCGCAGCCGCGACCGGGTGGAAGAGATCATCC
>CBHWDR010000533.1:0-2940 GCA_966112575.1 uncultured Chitinophagales bacterium | reverse complement strand
CCTTTACGACCTTTAAGCAAAGCAGAAAATGATCCAACTGAAAAAGCCTCTTGCATTCCTGGATATCGAGGCCACCGGAACCAACACCGCTACTGACCGGATCGTGGAGATCGCCATTGTAAAAGTACTGGCGGATGGCAACCGCACGGTGAAGCGGAAGATCGTGAATCCGCAGATCACGATCCCGCAGGTCTGCATTGACATGCATGGCATCACCAATGAAATGGTGAAGGATGCACCCACCTTCAAGCAAGTGGCCCAGGAGATCAAGCAGTTCCTCGACGGTTGTGACATTGCCTGCTACAACGCCTATCGCCTGGATATGCCCCTGCTCGTGGAGGAGTTCCTCCGCGCCGAAGTGGAATTCGACATGAAGGGCCGCAAGCTCGTTGACGTGCAGAAGATCTTCCACCAGATGGAACAGCGCACGCTCTCGGCTGCTTATAAATTCTATTGCAACAAGACCCTGGAAGGTGCGCATGGCGCCGAAGTGGACGCTACGGCCACGGCTGAGATCCTCAATGCCCAGCTTGAGCGCTACCCCCAATTGGGTACTACTGTTGACTCCGTGTTAAAAGCCATCGGTGAGGACCCAATAATCGACTTCGCCAGGCGTTTCATCTACGACGACAAGGGCGTGGAGGTCTTCAACTTCGGCAAGCATAAAGGAAGAGCGGTGGCTGATGTGCTGAAAGCGGAGCCGCAGTATTACGACTGGATGATGAAGGGCGAGTTCCCGATGAATACGAAGCAGAAGCTGACGGAGATCTACACGCGTACGATGTTGAAAAAATTCTAAGCCTTACGTGGAGAAGCTGGTTATCATACCTACCTATAACGAGCGGGAAAACATCGCGTTGATCCTTCAGGCCATTATGGAGCTGAAGCAGGATTTTCATGTACTGGTGATCGACGACGGGTCGCCCGACGGCACGGCCGATATCGTGCGCGACCTGCAGGTTGTGTTTCCCGAACAGATCTTCCTCGAAGAGCGCATGGGCAAGCAGGGACTCGGTACGGCTTACATCCATGGCTTCAAATGGGCCACGTCGAGAGGCTACCAGTTCATCTTCGAGATGGACGCTGATTTTTCGCATAATCCCAAAGACCTGCCCCGTCTCTATGAGGCCTGCAAAACGGGCGGCGCGGACCTGGCCATCGGCTCCCGCTATGTGCGCGGCGGCGGTGTGAAGAACTGGCCCAATAACCGCATTATCCTCTCCAAAGGCGGTTCCCTCTACACCCGCATGCTGCTCTGGATGCCCGTGGCCGACCAGACCGCCGGCTTCATGTGCTACCGCCGCGAGGTGCTGGAAACGATCAACCTCGACGAGATCCATTTCGTCGGTTATGCCTTCCAGATCGAGATGAAATTCGCCGCCTGGAAGCTGGGCTTCCGTCTCGTAGAAGTGCCGATCATGTTTGAAGACCGCAAATTCGGCGAGTCGAAGATGAACCGCGGCATCGTCAAGGAAGGCATCCTCGGCGTCCTCCAGCTTCGCTGGTATTCCCTCTTCACCAGCTACCGCCGACGCGTAAAATCGAAGCTGGATTCTTCGGTACCGAAAGGAGCGTGAGAAACCAGAAGTCAAAAGACAAAAGTCAAAATTTTCACTCCTAACAACCAAGCCCTACTCCTCACTCATTGTTCCTCTCTCATCTCAGACACTCATCACTGATCATTCATCACTCATCCCTCATAGCTGCTCCGCACCTGCTTCCAGCTGATCTCGCGGATACTGCCCATCAACAGCCAGGTGGCCAGGATGGAAAGCAGCGCGCAGAGGATCACGGCAGGCAGGATGGAATAGATAAAGTAATGGCCCACGCCAATGATGCCGGAGACGATGAGCAGCATCATGCCCCGGAGAAAGGAGCCGCTTTTCTGGCTGGCGCTCTGGTGCTGTGAGAAGGGAAAGTATTTGTGACCGATAAAGACCAGCACCGTGGAGATGAGCAGCTGGTTGAACAGACCCAGGATGATGTTCGGCAGGATCGAAGGGCCGGCGATGAGCAGGCCGGCAACCGTCAGCACCACTACGATGGGAATATAGAACTTGAAGATGGAGGCCTTCGTGCTGCCGAGGATCACTTCCCCCGGCTTCTGGATCGGGGCGGTGAAATAGATCCATGCGGCCTTGTGTTTTTCCGAATACACGCTTTGCGTGATCCCCATCGTAAGCAGGAGGCTGCAGAGATAAAGTGCCATCACCACGATCATCTTGCCTTCGCCATTGGCGATCGTCTGCGGAGAGGCCTTGAGGTCAGTGAAGAAGATGAAGAACACATAAACCAGCAGGTAGCCGATCGAAGGGTAGACCTTCATCTTGAAGTCTCGGCTGCGGCCCGAGAGCTTCCAGGAAAACAGAAAGCCCATTCGTTCCGCATGGCTCCGGGTGAGGAGGCGGCTGAGCCGGTCGGCATACCCGATGCGCCGGGCCTGGGTGCGCACCGCAGCCGGGGCAGCCGCTGTTGAGGACGCGCTGCTGATCAGGGCCAGCTTGTTGTTGAAGGAAGGAGCGAGGTAACGCACCACAAGGAAGAGGGAGAGGAGCGGTAAGAGGATGGCGGCTGCTGTAAAGGCCCACTCGCGGCCCGTCCCCCCGAACCCTTCCAGCGTCGTGAACTCTTCGGCGAACCAGTACATCGGGTAAAACGGCGTCCAGGCTTTCCGGGTCAGGTCCAGGTCATACAGGTTGTAGCGGGTGATCATCCGGGGGAGGATCTGGTAACTCATGTACACGCCGATCGCAAACACGATCTGTATATAGGAGATGATCCCCTGGAATCGTTGCGGCGTGGTCACCCGGAGGATCAGGATGTAGACGGCATTGATGAAGAAAATGGCGAACACGGTCACCAACAGGATGTTCAAAAACAGGAGGAGTGTAGCCCAGGCGCCCGCTTCCAGGGCCATGTACACCAGTCCGGGACTGGCCA
>CBHWDR010000532.1:0-2980 GCA_966112575.1 uncultured Chitinophagales bacterium | reverse complement strand
AAATTTTTAGGGTATTCCCTGTGCAGTACTACCGGCACGGGTGGGAAGAAACCCGTAAGGGCCGTGGCAGGCATCGTGTTTGTATCCCTGCACACATGGCAACGATACAGCTGAACGCACAGGGCTTCAAAGACGGGATCTTTGATTACGAAAGCGGAGAAGAATGGAATTACAAAGGTGAAATGCCGGCGGCGATCGACTTTTATGCCGACTGGTGCGGTCCCTGCAAGGCCGTGGCGCCGGTACTCGAGGAGCTATCGGAAATCTACGAAGGCCGGCTCCGGATCTATAAAGTGGACACCGACCGCGAAGCGGAACTGAGTGCGCTTTTCGGCATCCAGAGCATCCCCACCCTGCTCTTCATCCCGATGGAAGGCAACCTTATGGTGCAGCGCGGCGCCCTGCCGAAGAACGTGCTCCAGCAGGTGATCGAAGAGAAGCTCCTGCAATCGGCCAATCCCTGATTGCAGCTTAATGATGCTTCCGGGCTTCGTCTCCTTTCAGCGCCTGCTGCTCTTCGGAACCTTGGCCTTCCTCTTCTTGTTTCGGCATCTGCGGGTGGCCGTCTTCTCCTACCTGCACAAATGCCTGGTCGGTATTTTTCAGCGGAGCTTCCTGTTCCCGGAATTTATCTTCATTACGATCCATAGTGCTGTTTTCCAAGTGCACGAAAAATCCATACCAGCCTACCGTCGTTTCTTTACGGTGCGGTCGTAATACTGAGGTTCTTTGCGGATCACCCAGGCGAGAAAGCGGCGGATCTCCTCATTTTCCCGAAGGCGGTCCACCGTATGATAATAGCGTTTCAATTCCTTCTCGGTAAACACCGCGTGGATCTTGTCGTGACAGATCTTATGCATCCATACCGTAGTGGTGCCGGCGCCGCCTTCACTAATTGGCAACAGGTGGTGCCGGTTGCAGGGGCCCGCCAGCTGGCGGGTGCAAAGCGGACATTGTTCAACCGGGTTCTCCATGAATAAGAAAAGGGGCAAAACCTGTACCGGCCTCCCCCCTTTTCTTGCCCATTTGCGCTCAACATCCGAATGTTCAGATGCTGTTCGGACCTTTCTTCGTTGTATTCCGTTCGGCTCCTCCGTTGGAGTCATCGCGCTCGTGGCGCTTACTTCCGCCCGTCTGGCGATTGCTTTTCTGGGGCCCGCCTTTTTGTGCGGCCCTACCCCGTTCACTGCTCGCTTCTTTTTTTGAGGAGTTGCCTCCATCCTGGTTGCCGCGTTCTTGTTTATTGTCCATGATCTATTGTTTTAATGATGCACTAATCCTTTTTACCCGGTCTGCGCACGGCGGAATCACCCCGGATCACCGGCAGGTTGCGGGCATTGCCCCACATCGATAAACCGGCATAGGGACTTTTCCCGTTCACGCCCATGAAGGGTCCGTTACTGCCTGGAGTGCCGAGGCTGCTGCCGGTGCCTACCAGTCCGCTACCCTGGATGGAGCCCGAGCTTGTGGCGGCCGTTGGACGAAGCAACAGCCTTCCATTGGCAAAGCCGTTGGCTCGTCTCGACACCCCTGGGATGCCGACCGGACCCAGCACGGCAT
The DNA here is from genome assembly GCA_966112575.1 of uncultured Chitinophagales bacterium. GTDB lineage: Bacteria > Bacteroidota > Bacteroidia > Chitinophagales > Chitinophagaceae > Flavisolibacter. The sequence continues at coordinate 1,420 of CBHWDR010000532.1, read as the reverse complement.
CGTTACCATTACCGCGCATATTCATTGCACGGATCGTAGGGTCACTGATGCCTTTCGATTGGTTGCTGTCGAGGGTATGCAGCCGGATCACCGGTGTAGCTGCCTTCGGCTGGCTTCTCACCTTCGTGGCAGTAGCTGGTTTCTTCTTGCTTTGTGCTGATGCCGATGAGCTCCAAAGGAAGCTCGCCAGGCAGAGAAGGATCACTGTACGCATATACCCATTTTGATAGAAGTAGGGTAGCGCAAATGCATTGCCATTTTACCCGCCGCATAAAAAAAGCCCCCGCGTTTCGAGCGGGGGCACCTATAGTACATGAAAGCTGATCAGAAGTTGTCGATCTTGATCACCCAGCCATCGTAGCCTTTGTTTTCCAGCCATTGGTTGCCCACCATCAGGTAGCCGCCATCACTGGTAGGGATGATGGAATTGACCACATCGTCGTGCGGATAGCGACCGTATGTACTTGCGGCCACTTTTGATCCTGCAGCGTCAAAACGAAGCAGCCAGGCGTCAAAATCGTTCTCGGAACGGGTCACATCGCCCGTGTTACTGTTCGTATAGCCAACGGTAATAAATCCTCCTTCCCGTGACGGGATCACCTTGAAAACGTATTCTTCGTTTACGCCACCAAATACTTTTACCCATTCTTTTGTTCCGCTTGCATTGATCCGGGCGACCCACTCATCACTGCCGCCTTTGGCCTGTGAGATGTCGCCGTTGTTACTCGTTGTATGTCCTGCCGCAATGAGGGCGCCGTCACTGAGTAAAGCAATGCTCTTGAATTGATCTGCTGAACTTCCGCCCAGATTGGTGCTCCAGACCTTGTTACCTGCAGCATCAAGTTTGAATACCCAGCCATCCATGCCACCCCTTGACCCCGAGAGGTCGCCGTTTGCGCTAGTAGTTGAACCGGCCAGTGCAAAACCGCCGTCTGCCAGTTTGATCACCTGCTCGAACTGGTCCTCACCGCTTCCGCCAAATGTCTTGGTCCACAAGAAGCTGCCGCTATTGTCGAATTTCACTACCAAACCGTCTTTTGATCCTGATGGATTGGCATATCCGGCAGCCACGAAATTTCCATCGTTGGTTTGAACAACCGACAGGGCTCTGGAGTCAGAAGTAGTGGACAAAGCCTTCTTCCAGACGAGGGAGCCGGTACCGCTTACTTTGGCGATCCAGGAGCGGCCGCTATTTCCAATAAGGGTATAGCCCACAACGACGAAACCGCCATCCGACGACTTTGCAATATCGATCCCATAGTCATCATCATTCTCGCCAAAGAAGAGGAACCACAATTTGTTTCCGCTCGCATCGGTCTTGGTTACCCATGCGTCCCATCCCGTTCGACCGGCAAAATCGCCGGTATTGCTGCGTGTACTGCCAACAGTAACATAGCTTCCATCGGGCATATCCACCACC
>CBHWDR010000531.1:0-2984 GCA_966112575.1 uncultured Chitinophagales bacterium | reverse complement strand
CACGAGCAGTACCCAGTAGATGAACGTGGGGATCCCGAGCTTTCGTTTTTTGCCGTCCATCTTAGCGTGCTTCTATTTTCTCGATCCTCAATCCTACGTTGAGCACATTGGCCAGGGGATTCTCGCGCATGATGTGCTCGAGCGTATAGGTGTACTGCCCGCTCTTACGGAAGGCCAGGCCTTCGTTGCCGGGGGTGATGAGGATGCGGTGTTCGTAGAGGTCATCCATGGCCGACTCCTTGCTTAACCAGCCCTCGCTGTTGGCCAGGGGCAGCTCGAATTGCGCCTTGTTGGTGGCCGTGTCGCCGGGGATGCGCGTGGTGAGGTTCAGCCAGATGTTGTTGTAATTGTATTTCTCATTGTGCCGCAACACGATGTACACACGGTAACGGGAAACGGTATCCGTAATCTGGAAGGTGAAGCTCGGCTTAAAGGCGTTATCCCATTTGTGGTTCGGGATAGCCTCCACTTTCTCGAAGAGGTCGACGGTCTGGCAGGAGGCCAGGAGAAGCACGCTGGCAATAAAAGGAAGAAGGTTCAGTTTGTTGAACGGTACCATAGTACAAATCTAATGGATGGTTGGTCAGGCCCGCCACACCGAAGCAGCAGCGGGCCTGGAAGGATCAGAGCACATTCAGGACCTGCTCTTTGGCTTTCTCCAGCTCATCTTTCATCAGCACCACGCATTTCTGGATGGTGGAATCGTAGGCCTTGGCGCCGGTGGTGTTGATCTCCCGTCCGATCTCCTGGAGGATGAAGGAGAGCTTCTTGCCTTTCAGGTCTTCCGTTTCGTTCAGCACGGAACCGAAATAATCCAGGTGGTTGTTGAGGCGCACCTGCTCCTCACTGATATCGATCTTCTCAATATAGTAGATCAGCTCCTGCTCGAGGCGGTTGCCGTCGTAGTTCTCTTTGCCCACTTTCTCTTCCAGCAGCCTGGTGATGCCTTCGCGGATCTTCACCTGGCGCAGCGGCTCGAGGCGGGTGACCTCTTCCTGCTGGGTGCGGATGTTGCGGATGCGCAGTTCCAGATCGTTCTTCAGCACGCGGCCTTCTTCAATGCGATGGTTGTTCAGGTCGTCGATCGCCGCTTCGATGATGCCGGTGAATGCTTCCCATTCGGCAGGGGTCAGCGTTTCACCGGTGGGCGTGATCACTTCGGGCAGCTTCACCAGCGTGCTGAGGATAGCCGAAGGATCGAGGTTCAGTTCCTGCGCCAGCTGGTGCAAGGGCTGGTAATAAGCTTTTGCCAGGTCGGTATTGATGCTCACCGGCTTCGCGCTGCCGGTTTCCTTGAGGCTGATGTTGCAGTCGACGGTACCGCGGTTGAGCTTCTCGGAGAGGATCTTGCGGATGTCAAATTCAAAGGGCTTCAGAAAGGCCGGCATCTTCAGCTGCAGCTCGAACTGCTTTCCATTGAGCGATTTGATATCGATAAGGAAGGTCTTATCGCCTACCACGCGCTCCGCTCTGCCAAAGCCGGTCATGGACTTGATCATGTTCTGTTTTTTGATTCGGGTAAAGGTATGGGTTTCGGAAAAGCCGCGTCGCTCTTGTATTTCGCCGTGTGCAGCTGGTGAGGGATCGTTCCTGAAAACAATAAACCCCGCAGAAGCGGGGTTATTATGTAGATGGGTTAGTAAGTACGGGAATAAAATTCCCATCACAATATTAAAAATAAAATTCCCGAACCAAAAAAAAATTGCGCAAAAATTATTCACATTTTTTCGGGCAATGTGAATTGCGAAGTCTCACTCCACAATTCTTCGCGAAATAAAATCCATGCCTTCATGATCTCTGTCGCTGCGATCGTGTTGCGAATGCGCGGACAACAGTGGAAGGGAAGCGGTCATCGATCATCATCCGGGCATTTGCTTCGGCTTACCTTTGGAAAAATTTTGCTTCATGCGTTTTGAGAAACCCGTTCCGCTCAGCGAGATCGCAAAGCTTATCGGCGCCGAGATCGTTGGAGAACAAGAAGGTGTAGCCACCGGTATCAACGAGATCCACAAGGTGGAGGAAGGCGACCTGGTATTCGTGGATCATCCGAAGTATTACCGGAAGTGTGTCGAGTCGGCAGCCACTTATATCATTATCGATCAGAAGACCGAGTTCCCTCCCCATAAGGCCCTGCTCCTGGTAGCGCATCCCTTCGATGCCTACCTGAAGATCGTGGAGCACTTCCGTCCCTTCCGTCCTTCGATGGAGCGGGTAAGCGCAACGGCCACCATCGGTGAAGGCACCGTGCTCATGCCCGGCGCTGTGGTGGGCAATCATGTAACCATCGGCCGCAACTGCGTGATCCATCCCAATGTTGTGATCGGTGACCACTGCCTGATCGGTGATGAGGTGGTCATCCAGGCCGGAACGGTGATCGGCTCCGATGCATTTTATTACAACAAGAAAACGAACCGGGATATCCATTACCGCAAGATGCTCAGCTGCGGGCGCGTTGTGATTGGCGATCATGTGGAGATCGGCGCCAACTGCACCATTGACCGGGGCGTCAGCGGCGACACGGTGATCGGTGCCGGCACCAAGATGGACAACCTCGTGCACATCGGTCACGATACCGTGGTGGGACGCAATTGTCTCTTCGCGGCACAGGTAGGTATTGCAGGCGCCACCACCATTGAAGATGAGGTCATCCTCTGGGGCCAGGTTGGTGTAAGCAAAACGCTCACGGTGGGCAAAGGCGCCGAGGTCTATGCGCAAAGCGGTGTGCCCGCAACCATAGCCGGCGGACGGAAATATTTTGGCTCACCGGCGGAAGACGCGATGACCAAGAAGAAAGAATTCGTGTGGATCAAGCGCATCCCCGAGCTCTGGGAGAAAGCGATGGGAACGAGGAGCAGAGAGTAAAGAGTAAAGAGCAAGGAATGAAGAGGATAGAAATAGAGAAGGGGGCCGGGGGGGGCGGCCGACGCTAATGAAAACCGGTGTTGTTTTTTTGAGAGTGGCGGGGGGAGGGGCGGGGGGGGGTG
>CBHWDR010000530.1:0-2995 GCA_966112575.1 uncultured Chitinophagales bacterium | reverse complement strand
AGACGATGATCACCGCTACCCGCGAGATCATGGATGAGTGGAGAAGGAATCCGCAGATCCCGGACATGCGCACGGCGGCCTATTGCGTTGCCATCAACAAAGTGGGCACCTCCTACCAGGAACTGGGTATTTTCCCATAAAGTGGAGGTGAAGACGGGTTGTGAGACGTGAGATGTGAGAAAGGAGACGCCGTCTTAATGCCTATCAGCTAAATTTCAACCAGCCGAAAGGGTTGCTCCAGGAGCAACCCTTTCTCTTTTTCATAGGACCGTCCCAACGCAATTCATCCGACCAACCACCTTCTCCCTCATAACCGCCAACACCAATACCCCAATACCCAATATCCTAATCCCTCAATACCTCAATACCCTAATCCCTCAATACCCAAATTGAGCAACGAGGCCGGCCCTTTCCACCGCCTGTTCACAGTGCTGAACATTAACCAAAAACCGTGAAATCAGGCATAATATTTACAATACACATCTGTGTATAACTAGCGCTTCCGTTCTTAGCTTCGGGCAATAACTTGTAGCGAACGAAAACTGCTGGATTCCCCGGAAAACTGCCAAAATGCTGGCCTGAGGCGCCAAAGATGTACCTCGGCCCCAACCTGACGGAAGTCCGGATTCATTAACAAAACCTGTAGAGAATTGAGAGACACTATTATCAACCTGGAAACCGTTAACCCTATCGAGTTCTTTGGTGTGAATAACGGTAAGCTGGACATCCTCAAGAAAAAATTCCCCCTGTTGAAGATCCTCTCGCGCGGTACCCAACTGAAGCTGAGCGGCGCTCCCGAACAGGTAGAAGGCGCAAAGGAAAAGATCGATCTCATTGTACAGTACCTTGAACGCAATGGACACATGAGCGAAAACTACTTTGAACAGATCCTGGGCGGCGATGACGCCGAAACGGTCGACAATTTCGTGGAACGCAACCCCAACGACGTATTGGTGTTCGGTCCCAATGGAAAGACGGTCCGTGCCCGTACGGCCAACCAGAAACGCCTGGTCACCTCGGCGGAAAAGAACGACATCGTTTTCGCGATCGGGCCTGCCGGTACCGGTAAGACCTACACCGCGGTTGCGATGGCGGTTCGCGCCCTGAAGAACAAGGGTGTAAAGAAGATCATTCTCACCCGGCCCGCCGTCGAAGCGGGCGAAAGCCTGGGTTTCCTCCCCGGCGATCTGAAAGAGAAGATCGACCCTTACCTGCGGCCTTTGTATGATGCGCTGGACGACATGATCCCCGCCGATAAGCTGGGCTATTACATGACCACCCGCACCATCGAGATCGCACCCCTGGCCTACATGCGCGGCCGTACGCTCGACAACTGCTTCATCATCCTCGATGAAGCCCAGAACGCGACAGACCTGCAGCTGAAGATGTTCCTTACTCGTATCGGCGCCAATGCTAAGGCCATCATCACCGGTGACCTGACGCAGGTGGACCTTCCGCGCAACCAGAAGAGCGGACTGGCAAAAGCCAGCCGGATCCTGAACAACGTGGACGGCATCGGCTATATCGAGCTGGATGAGGAAGACGTGGTACGTCACCGACTCGTGAAAGCCATCCTGAAAGCCTACGACAAGGAAGGGCAACGCGAAGCCGAGATCGAAGAACAGGAGGCGAAGGAGCGCAAAGAGCGGCGTTATTACGACCGTGACCGTGATCGCCGCCATGATTGATCCATTTAACTTTTGGCCCTCCGTTTACCGGGGGGCTTTTTTTGAGAGAAAGAACGCTGATGATCATGATCGTTATGGTCGCTATGATTCTATAAAGACAGGCCAAGAAAACCCTACTTTAGGAAGGTTTCGACAATGAAACATATTTGTTATCTGCGAAATCATACAAATCATAATAATCTGCGTTCCTTCTCATCTCTTAGTTTTGCACCATGAAGCGAATCACCTGGGCGCTTGCAGCCCTTTTTATTCTGTCGGCCTGCGGAAACGATTCCGGGGAAACGAAAAAGGAAGAAGTGCCGGCGTCGGAGAACGATGTGGATGCGGCGCGCAATTTCATCCGCGCAGCCCTGGACGGCAATTGGGACAAGGCCCGCACCTTCATGATCCAGGATTCGGTGAACACGCAACTGATCGACCGGTTCCAGCAGAGCTATGAGCAGAACAAGAACCGGGAGGAACAGCGAGGCTACCGCGAGTCGAACATCATTCTCTACGATACCCAGCGGTTCGGCGATACGGCCATCCAGGTCAATTATGCCAATTCGTTCAAGAAGGTGCGCCAGTCGCTTCGCGTGGTGCGCCAGGGCAACCGGTGGCTGGTAGACCCGAAGGCGACGCTCATCGGCGGAACGCCGGTGAATATGGAACAGGTCCTGCGCGATTCGGTAGCGAACAAAAAAAACAATGCTCAATAATTACCTGCTGGTTGGCCTCGGTGGCGCCCTGGGCTCCATGGCACGCTACGGCTTGCAGAGCAGCTACAATCCGGGTTACCCTTATGGCACCCTGGCGGCCAACCTGCTGGGCTGCCTGCTCATCGGGCTGCTCGGAGGCTGGCTGGGAAGGTCCGCGGATACGGACAAAGCCCTGCTGCTGATGACGGGCTTTTGTGGCGGCTTCACCACTTTCTCTTCTTTTACCCTGGAGAGCCTGCACCTGCTGCGCGACGGACGCCTGCCGGCCTTCTTCGGCTATGCGGCGGCCAGCATCGCAGGCGGACTGCTCCTTACTTTCATAGGTTATAAATGGACAAGCTGAACATGAAAACAATCAATGTACTACACCCCTGGCATGGAGCGCATTTCGGGAACGGGGCGCCGGAGCAAGTGAACGCGATGATCGAGATCCCCCAAGGCTCGCGCACCAAATACGAAATTGACAAGGAAACGGGGCTGCTCAAGCTCGACCGGGTGATCTACTCTTCATTCCACTACCCGGTGAACTATGGATTCATCCCCCAAACGCTCGGGCATGATGGCGACCCGCTGGATATCCTGGTCCTCTGCTCCCAGTCGATCCAGCCG
>CBHWDR010000529.1:0-3001 GCA_966112575.1 uncultured Chitinophagales bacterium | reverse complement strand
CGACCACGTTCATGCCGGGGCGCAGCTGGCGGAGCAGGGAGTCGCTCTTCTTGCTGAACTCGATGCGAACGGGCAGGCGCTGCACCGTCTTCACGAAATTGCCGCTGGCATTGTCGGGAGGCAGTAAGGAGAACGTGGAACCGGTAGCCGGTGAGAAGGACGTCAGCGTTGCTTCAAACTCGTGTCCCTTGAAGGCATCCGCCGTCACGATCACCTTCTGGCCCTCGTGCATCTTCTCGATCTGCGTTTCCTTGAAATTGGCCACTACCCAGAGCTGGTCGTTATGCACAATGCTGAAGAGCGACTGGCCCGGCTGAAGGAGCTGGCCGGGCTGCACGGTTACCTTGGACACCATGCCATCTTCCGGTGCAGTGACCACCGTGTAGGAGAGGTTCAGCTTTGCAGCTTCCACTTCCACTTCCCGCTGGCGGATGGCCGATGAGGCCACATTGATCTGGGCACCCGTGGCGTTGCTCTGCTGGGCAACGGCATTGGTTTGCGAAGCGGCCTGCCGGCGCTGCTCCTGCAGGATCTCGACCTGCTGGCGGGCGGCATCACGGGCGGCCTGGGCCTGCTCGAACTGCTGCTGGGTGATCGAATGATCCTGGATCAGGTTGGCATAACGGGTATAGTCCTGCTCGGCGCGGCGTAGCTGAATGCGGGCCGCTTCGATCTGCGCGTCGATCGTACCTACCGAAGCGGCAGCCGTGGAAATATTCGCACGGGATGCGGAGGTGCTGGCCTGTGCGGTACCAAGGTTGCTCTTTGCAGTTTGCAGGGCCGCTTCGGCTTCAGCCAGGCGGATGCGGTAATCGCGGTCATCGATCACCAGCAGGGTATCCCCTTTTTTGACGATCTGGTTGTCTTTCACCCGTACTTCCTTTACATAGCCCGACACGCGCGGCGCTACGGCCGTGATATCGGCGCTCACCTGGGCATCGTCGGTATCTTCGTGATGCTTCGCATAATTGTATTTGCTCACACCATACCAGGTACCACCGATCACCAATACGATGAGGATGATGAGGAATACCGGGTTGCGTTTTTTCGTTTCTGTCTTAACGGTTGTCTGTGTCGTTTCCATAAATCAATAGCTACAGTTGTTTCAGAATTATTTTTTGCTGCTGCCCGACTGGCCGGCAGCCTGGAGGAGTTCGTTATAGATCACCACGGCATCGGCCTGCGCATTCGAGAGGTTGATGCGGGCCTGGTCGAGCGCTACCTGCGCGTCGAGCACATCGGTAACGGTAGCCAGCTGGTTGGTGAATTTGTTGTTCACGATGCGGAAGTTCTCGGTGGCCTGCGCAATGGCTTTACGGTACACGTCGACCCGCTTCTGCGCCGTGAGGTAATTGAGGTAGGCACGATTCACCTGGAGGCGCACCTGGTCGTTGAGGAGTTCATTGGTGGCCGAAAGCTGGGCCGCGCGGGCTTCTGCTTCCTGCACCTTCGACTTGTTCTTCCAGAGCGAGGCGAGGTTATACTGAACGCCTACTCCGATGTTCGCCGCATTGGTGATGCTGATGAATTTCGGGATGTCCGCAGCCACGTAGCCGCCGGTCAGTGCAATGCTGGGCAGCTTCTCGGCCTTGGTGGCCTTAATGCCGATAAGGGCAGCCTGCTTGCGCAATTGCAGGGCTTCGAGCTCGCTGCGATTCTTCAATGCCGACTGCAAATACTCGTCGAGCCCCTGGAGCGAGATCGGCTGGAGGATCGAGGCCGAATCGGGAATGATGATCGTTGATCCCGGCAGGCCAAGCAGAAGGGTCATATTGAGGTTGGCCAGCTGAAGGTTGTTCTCCACATCGACCAGCGCAAGTTCGGTATTGGAGGCCTGGAGCTCGGCCTTCATCAGGTCGTTGCGGGCGAGCAAGCCATTTTTCTCGAGGTTGGCCAGGTCCTTCACGCGTTGCTGGGCGGAGCGCAGGCTCTCATCGATCAGCTTTCGGGCCGTGCCGGCCTTATACAGGTTTACATAGGCTTCGATCGTATTCTGGATCACTTCTTCCTTCTGGGTATTCGCATCGAGGCGCGTGGCTTCGGCAAGCAGGCGCGAAGACTCAATGCCGTAGTTGATCCGTCCGCCGGCATAAATGGGCAGAGAGGCATTCAAGATCCCGTACATGGCCTGGTTCACCTTAGGCGGCGTACCGCCACCGCCACCGCCGCCGCTATTGCCGGTTTTGGAACTGATGTTGGCAGCGGTCAGGCGGAGGTAACCACCGCTCACACTCGCATCCGGCAAACGACGCTCCTGGGCCTGCTTCAGTGCGGCTACGGCCTCGTCGATACGGGCGCTGCTGATCTTTAATTGCTTGCTGTTCTGTACGCTCAGGTCAATAGCCTCGCGGAGACCGATCGGACGGGGCTCCTGCGCTCCTGCGAAAATAGCGAGGAGAAGCGCGATGATCATTCCAGTGATGTTAGGCTTCATTGGTTAGAATCGCTTTGAAGAGTTTCTTAATGTGTTTGTTGAGTTTGGTCTTGAGATGCAATTCGAACTCCTCCTGGCTGAGGTGCTCGAGCTTATGAAGGGCGCGATAGAGATGTTGGGTGGTGGTGAGCTGACTGGCCGTGCCGGTAAGGGTCAGCATAAGGAGATCGGCTTCCACATCACTTACGAACTCACCCCGCTCCTGTCCCTGCTTCACGAGTTGCCCCACCAGTTCCAGGTTCGACTGCTTCAGCTGGTAGATCATATGTGCAACCGGATTGTCGCCGCTGTTCATCTGTTCCCGCACCATGATGCGATGGAAGCATTGGTTGCTGAAGATGCGGTCGATATACTGGGCAATGATCCGGTCGATCTTCTCCATGGAAGTGAGGCTGTCGTTTTGCAACAGACTCTCAAGCTGGAGGCGGAAGGAGGCGGTACGACGGCGGAACATGGCCTCGATGAGGCCATCCTTGGAGCCGAAGTAGTAAGAGATCATGGCGAGATTGACCCCGGCCGACTCCGCGATGTCGCGGACTGAGGACCCGGCGAAGCCCCGTTCGGCAA
>CBHWDR010000528.1:0-3004 GCA_966112575.1 uncultured Chitinophagales bacterium | reverse complement strand
TCTCGCCGACCTGCATCGGTACGGCATTGCCTTTTTCACCCGGTGACCGGTTCTCGTTCTTCTTCACATAGGGTGTGTTCGCATAGACCTGTCGGGTATAGGCGGCCAGTTGCGCCTCTTTCGGCTGGTCGATAATGCTCAGGCTGCCCTTGAAGAGCCCCGCGATATACTGCACCTGGATCGGCTTTGTAGAGTCACCGTTCTGGTAATTCACTTTCTGGTCGCGCTTCGTAGGGTCGGGTCCGTAGGGGTTGGCAAGGGAAGAAAAGCCTTTGCCATTGGCAACGAAGATCTTCTTTCCGATCACCTTCACGTTGGTCGGGTACCAGCCGACGGGAATGAAGCCCTTTACCGCGGAGGCCATGGGCCGGGACACATCGAATACGGCCAGGCAGTTGTTGTCGGCATTGGCTATATAGAGCAGGCGCTCGTCTTCACTCAGGGCGATGCCGTTGGTGGTGGAGCCGGCAGGCGAGGCGGGATAGAGCGCCGCATCGAGGATCTCGGTCACCCGGCGTGTTTTGGTATCGATCACGGAAACCGTGTTGTCATTGGCATTGGCCACGAAGAGCCGCGTGCCCTTGCGGTTGAGCAGGAGCTCGTTGGGATTGTCGCCTACGGGTATGCTCCCGCTGACCTTCTGGCTGCGACAGTCGAAGATGAGGACCTGGTCACAGCCCCAGCAGGAGAGGTATAACTCCGAGCGGTCCGGCCCCAACAGGCAGGTATAGGCTTCGCCGGGAAGCTCGAGGCGGGTCAGGGTCTTCTTCGTGGCGAGGTCGATCACGTAGAGACTATTGTCTTCCTTGGTCACCACGTACATGCGATTAGCCGCTTCGTCGATGTCGAATCCGGCAGGGGAGATCTTGTTGGGCCAGGGCTTGCCGAGGAGGATGGAGTCAACCAGCTTCAGCTTTCCGCCGCTGGTCGCATATTGCAGGATCCGGTTGTCGTTGCCGCCCGAAGCATAGAGGTAGCGGTCGCCCCCGGCAAACTTCAGCCCATACCAGCTCTTGGGGATCACGATAACATCGAGCTGCTTTTCTCTCGCTGCTTCGATCAGCTGCAGGGTCTGGGTGCTTTGCCCATTGTTGGTCACGGCGATCCACTTCTTCGACTTCGATACGGCGATGTTCAGCGGCAGGTCGCCGAGGAGCAGGCTGCGGCCGGCAGGCGAGAGCGACCAGCCATTGGGCAGCAGGATCTTCGAACCTTTCTGTCCGGGCGTAGTGATCTGGGCACTTCCGGCCAGGGCAAGGAGGCAGGCCAGGAGGGAGAGCAGGCGTTTCATGGGCGTGAAGGTATTTAGGTATTGTGGGATTAAGGTCATGAGGTAATGAGGTAGTGAGGAATTAAGGTGTTGGGATTTGTGGATTTTGGGATTTTGTGATTGGTTTACGTAGCTGGGGAAGGGTGCGGTGGAGTCTGTACATTTATCGAACGATGATTGGCAGGCTTTCTCTTCGACGGATCACGGTACTGGTGCTCATCCTTTCGGGCTTTTCTTCTTTTGCGCAGGTCCGGCTGACCGTGCGTGCGGCCGGGCGCCGGGAGGTTTTGTCCTATGCGTCGGTCTTCAACCAGAGCCGGAATAAGTTATCCTTCTCCGATCAGAACGGGTTTGTGGCGGGTAGTTTTGGTTCAGGCGATTCGTTGACGATCTCTTATGTGGGCTACGAAACCTTGCAGGCGGTGGTGAATCGGGAGGAAGAACAGACCTTCCTCCTCCAGGAGTCCAAGGGCCTGATGGATGGTGTCACCATCAGCCGCTGTAAAAAACACCGGTCCTTCGATTGGTCCAACCTTGAAGGCGACGGCTCGGGGCGGAAGTTTGGAGGCGTAAGCTGGAACGTGGAAGCGATGAACGGGAAAATGGCTGTGCTGGTTCAGCCTGCAGAATCAGGTGCGCGCCTCGAGGCCTTCAGCTTCTGGCTGGAAACGAATTTTGGCGGTCCCAAAAGCGCGCTCCAGGCCCCGATGATCTTTTCGTTTTACAGCGTGAACGACTCGACCCTCCTGCCCGGGGAGCTGATCTCCAGCCGCCGGATCGTCTATCAGCCAAAGAAAGCCGGCAAACAAACCATCCTGCTGGATTCAGTGCGGATAATTATTCCACCCTCCGGCCTCTACCTCTGCCTGGAATATGTTTTCGACGAGCGTTACCAATGGCCCATGCGTCACCTCGATCGGGATAAAGGCATAGATACCGCATACCTGCAGTATGGCGGCCGGATCGATGGCGAATTCTCCAACCATTTCCCGCTGGCATTTTTCAACTACCGCAAAGATCAATGGTTCTTCCCCGGCAATCGAACCCGGGAACATTTGTTTCAGGTGCAAGGCACGATCCGTCTGTCCTTAAAGCTGGAGGTATGCCAGGATTAAACCTTCATCCCTTATCCTAATCCCTCATTACCCCAATACCCAATACCTAATTCCCAATACCCCACCCCCCTACCCAAACTGCATCGAAAATACCGTACCCTTACCCTCCACCGACTGCACCTGGATGGTGCCCTTGTGCAGCATGATGATCTGCTTGCAGAGGGAGAGACCGATGCCGCTGCCGTTCTTTTTCGTGCTGAAGAAGGGGATGAAGATCTTTTCGAGCACTTCTTCAGGCATGCCGCTGCCGTTATCCGCTACCTTGAGGATGACCTTCCGGGTGAGGGTTTGTTCGGCGGAGAGCACGATGCGCGGGTTGTCGCTTTCCTTCACTGCTTCCATCGCGTTTACGATCAGGTTGATCAGCACCTGCTCGATCAGTGCGGGATCAGCATCGAAGGCGAGGTCGGTCTTGGCGAGGATGATCTCCAGCTCGATGTGCTTGGCTTCGAAGGTGGGTTGCATGAGCTGGTGCAGGTTGGCGAACAGCTCGCGTACATAGAGGCGCTTGAGGTTGAGCGTCGTGATCTTGTTCAGGTTGCGGTAGGTCTCGGCGAACTTAAGCAGGCCCTCGCTCCGGCGCTTGATGGTTTCGATGCCGATCTCCAGGTCTTCTGCG
>CBHWDR010000527.1:0-3006 GCA_966112575.1 uncultured Chitinophagales bacterium | reverse complement strand
GACGCCCGCCAGGATCAGTGGTGAAGAATATACATTGATCTCCCGCCACAGCCTGCCTTTGAACTCCCACTTGAACGAGAAGAATTCCCGTGCGAGTAGTAGAAAAGTAATGACCGACTGGATGAGGTTGGCCAGGATGATATAACCGACTTCGTATCCGGGCTTATAAAACCCGTGTACCCAGCTGTTGGGATTGGCATAAAGCCGCGGACAGACCGAAAGAAAGAAATAGACCATGGCGATGTTCACCAGGATGCCGGCGATACGCACGAAGGCGAACTTGCGGGGCCGGCTTTCATAACGCAACTTGGCGAAAGGCAGGGTCGTGAGCGCGTCGAAGCCAATGATGAGCGCGCTATAGGTAAAGAATTCCGGGTGATCCGGGATCAGCAGCAGGGTGGCCAGGGGTTGGTTGAACAGCACCAGGATGGTCGTAAGGGCAGCGGTCGAAAGCAGCAGGGAGATCGAAGCGGTATTGAACACCTGCTTGTGCTCCTCCTCGGTACGGGCAAAACGGAAATAGGCCGTCTCCAGCCCATAAGTGAAAATGATATTCAGGAAAGGGATCGCGGCGTACAGGGTACTCATCTCACCGAACTTGTCGGTCAGCAGCTTGCCGGTAAGGTAGGGGGTCAGGAGGTAATTGAGAAAGCGCGCGGCGATGGAACTCACGCCATACCACATCGTCTGCCCCGCCAGTTTTTTAATGCCGCTCATCAGGTTATTGAATTACACGAATTAAGTCGAATTACACGAATTAATTCAAAAGTCAAAAGGTAAAATTCAAAACGGACGCAGGAATTGCGGCTAACTCCAGCATTGATCGGAGTTTTTTGACTTTTGATTTTTGATTTTTTTCTTTTGATGTTGCCACCCCTCACTCCATGCGCACAAAGGGATTGTCGCGCTGCTCGTCGCCGATGGTCGTGGACTCGCCATGACCCGAGTACACGATGGTATCGGTGGGCAGGTTGTAGAGCTTGGTCCGGATGCTTTCCTGGAGGATGTCGAAGGAACCGCCGGGCAGGTCGGTGCGGCCTACCGAGCCCTGGAAGAGCACATCGCCGGCGATGACGAACTTCTGCCCCGGGCAGTGGAAGGTGATGCTTCCGGGCGAATGACCGGGGGTAAACAGAACGTGCAGCTCATCGTCGCCGATCCGCACCACGTCGCCCTCATCCAGGAAATGCATCGGCCCCTCGTAATTGTCGAAAGGCAGCTGCCAGAGCTGTCCGGAAGCCGGGCCGCGCTCCAGCACGGGCAGTTCCGAGCGGTTGAGATAGAGCTCCAGTCCGAAAGTCGCGTGTACGAACCGGTTGCCGAAGATGTGGTCGAGATGGCAGTGGGTGTTGAGCAAGTAGACCGGCTCCAGCCCCTTCTGGGTGATAAAATCGCTAAGTGCCTGCTCCTCAGCAGCAAAATAACAACCGGGGTCAATAATACAGCAATGACCTTTTTCGTTGTAGACTACGTACGTATTCTCCTGGAGAGGGTTGAACGTGAAGGGCTGGACCGTGAGCATGCGGCTTTTTTGTTACTTTTAATACAGGAGTCGTTCGTGTGCAACACGGGCGACCAACAGATAACGTTGCAATTTACTGTCCAAAGTCGGGAGCTTATTTAAATCTTAATTACCGGAAAGTTTATGATTAGATTGATGGGCCGGATGGCCATTGCCCTGTTGCTTGCTGGCACTGCATATCAAGGAGCTGCACAGGTCAATGCCGTGGAGTTCGGCAAGAATCGGGTACAGTTTCAGAAGTTCAAGTGGAAGTATTACCAGACGGACAATTTCAATACGTATTTCAGCCAGGACGGCCTGGAGCTGGGCAAGTACGTGGCCCAGGTTGCGGAGCAGGAGCTCCCCCAGTTGGAAGAGTTCATCGAG
Organism: uncultured Chitinophagales bacterium; assembly: GCA_966112575.1. GTDB lineage: Bacteria > Bacteroidota > Bacteroidia > Chitinophagales > Chitinophagaceae > Flavisolibacter. Next base: position 1,118 of record CBHWDR010000527.1, on the reverse strand, counting down.
TACGGCCTGCAGCGCCGTGCGAACATTGCGGTCTACAACTCCTTCGACGAGATGCAGCAGTCCAATATAGGGCAGGGCATCGACTGGCAGAATACCGGGGGTGTAACGAAGCTGGTCAACAACAAGATGATGATCTACTTCGATGCCAACCACGAGAACCTGCGCCGCCAGGTCCGCCAGGGCATCGCCGGCGTGCTGCTGGCCAACGTGCTGTTCGGAGATGATCTCGGGGAATTTGCCGCCAACCAGACCCTGCTCGACCTCCCCAAATGGCTCACCGTTGGCTATATCTCCTATGCGGCCGAAGAGTGGAACACCACCCTCGACGACCAGCTGAAGAACGCCCTGCTCAGCGGCGAATACAGCAATTTCTACCAGTTCGCCTTCAAAAAGCCCCAGCTGGCCGGACATGCCTTCTGGTACTATTTCGGCAACCGCTATGGCAAGTCGAAGACGACCTACCTCCTCTACCTCTCCCGCATCTACCGCAACCTCAATTCGGCCACGCAGAAGATCGCCAAGAAGAAATTCAAGGATGTGCTGCGCGACTTCATGAACGAGGAGCAGCAGAAATACTTCAAGGACATCCGCGGCCGGCGCATCGCCCCCCGGGGCCAGCTCTCGGTAGCCGAGGACGTGAGCAAGAAAGACTTCATCCGCTTCAATGCCAACCCTACGCCCCGCTCCTTCGCCTATGCGGCCGTAGAGTTCAAGCAGGGAAAATACTCCGTGGTCTTCCATCCCAACTTCGTTGACCGCAAGGTGCTGCTGACCTTCGGTGCAAGGACCCGCGAAGACGAGATCAACCCCAACATGCCCATCCTCGCCTGGGACGGCAAGGGTACGCGACTCGCCGTGGCCTACAATGCCGAAGGCAAGAACCACCTCTTCATTTACGACATCGTGAACCGGGTGAAGATCAACAAGACCACCCTCCCGCAGTTCACCCAGGTGCAGGACATGAAGTACATGCTCGATGCCAATACCCTGCTGTTCTCGGCCGTGAAAAGCGGGCAGACCGACATCTTCGTATACAAGATCGACAAGGCGACCACCGAGCAGATCACCAATGATATCTACGACGACCTGGATCCTTCCTTTGCCGCCTTCCCCGGGAA
>CBHWDR010000526.1:0-3017 GCA_966112575.1 uncultured Chitinophagales bacterium | reverse complement strand
AGAGCGATCGATGGGAACCGGGAAGATCTGGTTGCTGGTGTTGTTGCGATACACGGCCACGTCGAGACCGATACGGTTCTTCAGGAAGCGGATATCCAGTCCAAGCTCCACGCTCTTGGTGAGCAGGGCTTTGAGGTCCGGGTTGGCGATCGCCGAAGGGTTGGTGAGGCCGCCCGGGAAGAGCGTAGGCGTATAAGCGAATGAGGTGAGGTAAGGAATGGTACCACCGCTACCCACACCGGCTACCGAACCGCGCAGCTTCAGGAAGGAGATGGCCGCAGGCAGGCGGAACTTCTCCGACACCACTACGCTGAGGTTCGCCGATGAATAAAAGAAAGGTGCATTCTTGGTGGACGTAGGCGTTGCCAGGGTGCTCGCCCAGTCTTCGCGCGCCGTGAGGTCGAGGAAGAGCCAGCGGTCGTAGGAAACCTGTCCCATGCCATAGAGCGAGTTCACGCGGAACTCAGCCCGATAGGGCAGTGCTACCACGGGGTTCTTGCTGTTGGCCAGCGTATAGTAACCCGGCAGGTTCAACTGGTCGGCACGCAGGTCGTCGCGGGTATAGCGGTTGCGCATCTGGCTGCCGCCAAGCGAGATCGATGCATCGAATTTTTTGCCGAAGCCGCGGCCATAACGGAAGAGGAAATCATTGTTGATCTCCTGCGTGAAAATATTCTGCGAACGGAACATGCCTTCGGCAAATTTGTTGGTGCCGAAAGGACGCTGCTGCGAACGCGACTCCGTGCTGAAGTCGATGGCCGAACGTACCATCAGGCTCATGTCCCTGGTGAAATTATAGGTCGCCGACACGTTGCCGATGAGGCCGTGGCGGTTCGACTTGTTCAACATCTGGTACGAGATCAGGTAAGGGTTGTCGAGCAGGGAAGAGAAAGGGCGTGTCTGCTCGATGTTCTCCCGGCCGGGCACCCAATAATCCTTTACCCAGTTCAGGTCGAAGTTGGGCACCATGCCGCGGATGAAATACATGATCGACTGGTTGTTGTAGCCCGTTGAAGGGAGGTTGTCGGCGTATTTGTTGGTATAGTTCGCCTTGGTGGAGATCGTCAGCTTGTCGGATAGCTTGTGCGATACCGAGAGCGCCACCGTGTTGCGGTCGTAACCCGTATTGGGAACGATCCACTTGTTGCGCAGGTTGGTGAGGGAGAGACGAACATTCGTATTGGCATTGCCCCCATCGATCGATACCGAGTTGATGAGCGTAGTGCCGGTCTGGAAAAAGTCCTTGCGGTTGTTCTCATACGGCACCCAGGGCGTGCGCGCCGTGCCCTTGGTACGCGTTACCGGGTCGTACTGGTAGTAGAGCTGGCCGGCAAAACGCGGGCCCCAGGCCGACGAGGTGCTGCGGGTGCTCGGACCATCTTCGGAAGCATTGTACGAATACCAGGTATCCTGACCGGAAGCACCCTGACCATACTCGTATTGGTAGTCCATCCAGCGGTTCACCTGGTCGATGGCAAAGTTCATGTTGTAGGTAACGCCCAGGCCTTTCTGACGCGACTTACCCGATTTTGTGGTTACGATGATGGCGCCGTTGGCACCGCGGGCGCCGTAGAGCGCCGTTGCACCGGGGCCTTTCAGTACGGTCACGCTTTCGATATCCTCCGGGTTGATGTCGGAGAGGCTGGAGCCGAAGTCCACCGGTGATTCCGCCTGCAGGTAAGAAGAAGAGCCGGTGCCGGTCTGCTGTCCCGAGGAGGAAGAGATGACCACACCGTCGATCACGATGAGCGCCTGGCTGTTGCCGTCGAGCGAGTTCTCGCCGCGGAGCACGATCTTGTTGGAGCCGGCAGGTCCGCCACCTGATTTCACCAGGTTGATGCCCGCCACTTTACCGGTGAGGGAGTTGGTCCAGTTGTTTGAAATGGCATCAGTGATCTCTTCACCGCCCACTTTCGTTACCGAATAACCGAGGGCTTTTTCTTCGCGGCGGATGCCGAGGGCCGTCACCACCACATTGTCCATGTTGCCGCCATTGCCGGCGAGCTCGAAGTTGATCGCTGACTGTTCGCCCACGCTTTTTTCCATGGCCCGGTGTCCACTTGCCGAAACCACGAGGGTCTGGTTGGCCGCGGCGCGGATGGAGAAAGCGCCTTTGTCATCGGTAAGGGCAATGGTCTTGGTGCCTTTGACCTGCACCGTGGCTTTCACAAGCGGTTGTCCGTCTTCGGCGCTCTTGACCACGCCGGTGACGGTTCTTTGCTGTGCCCAGGCGGGCAGAGCTGCAAAGCAGAGCAGCAGCGCAAGGACCAGCAGCCGGGTCCCGGAGCGCGCAGCAAGAAGGAAAGTTCTCATACGCTGATTGGTTATAGTGTTAAGAATGCAGAGCAACATTTTTTTCTTTTTTCCAGGTCATCCCGGTAAATAAAACAGAGAGCACACAGGAGGCGAGCAAAACATAAAAGCCGCCATCCCATCCCCAGGCGTCCACCACGTAGCCCATAGCGGCATTGGCAAACACGGCCCCGCCCAGGTAACCGAAGAGGCCCGTCAGGCCCGCAGCCGTGCCGGCCGCTTTCTTCGGAACGAGGTCGAGCGCATGCACACCGATCAGCATCACCGGTCCGTAGATCAGGAAGCCGATCGCGATGAGCGCAATGTTGTCAACAAGAGGATTGCCCGGGGGATTTTTCCAGTACACGAACACGGCGACGGTTACCAGCACCATGTAGATGATGGTTGCCGGAGCGCGTCGGCCCTGGAAGACCTTATCGCTCAGCCAGCCGCAGAGCAGGGTGCCCGGAATACCGGCCCACTCATACAGGAAATAAGCCCAGCCGGTTTCACTCAGGGAGAAGCCTTTGGCTTCCTTGAGATAGGTTGGCGCCCAGTCCATCACACCGTAGCGCACCAAATATATAAAGGCATTGGCAAGGGCAATGTACCAGATCAACTTGTTAACCAAAACGTAATCCATAAGGATCTGACGCGTGCTTAATTCTTTTTCGTGCGACTCGTTGTAATCGGCCGCATAGGTGTTCGTGTATTTCTCGATCGGC